>JAURJO010000006.1 GCA_030832235.1 Verrucomicrobiota bacterium | reverse complement strand
TGCCGCTCGTCCGCAGCGCCGACTTCATCGAGCTCGTCCGGCGCGTGCGCGCCGAAGGCGACGCGCGTTCGACGATCCTCCTGAACCGCGCGCCGCTCTCCGACGTCTGGATCCAGGCGGCGGGCGCGCGCACGGATCCGGACGCGTTCGGCGACGGCGCCGCGATCTTCGTGCTGGCGGACGTGACGGCGCTGAAGCGCCTCCAGGCGATGGAGCGCGACTTCGTGACGAACGTCTCGCACGACCTGCGCACGCCGGTGACGATCCTCCGCGGCTACGCCGAGACGCTCGCCGAAGACCAGGCGACGATGTCGCCGGAAGACCGCGCGCGTTTCACGCAGAAGATCGTGAGCTCGGTCGGGCGCCTCCAGGGCCTGGTGGAAGGCCTGCTCGCGCTCGCGAGCCTGGAATCGTCGCAGGACGTCCGCCGCGAGGCGGGCTCGTTGCACGTCGCCGCGCGCGAGGTCGCCGAAGAATTTTCCGCGCGCTGCAAGGCCGCCGGGGTCCGGCTCGAGCTCCGGTTGGAAGCCGCCTCCGGCGGCGCCGCGGATCCCGTCCAGGCCCGTCGCCTGGTCCAGAACCTGATCGACAACGCCTTGGCTCACGCCGCCGGCATGACCCGTCTGATCATCTCGACCCGCGACACCGCCAGCGGGGTGGAGCTGAGCGTCGAAGACGACGGGGCAGGGGTGACCCCGGCCGACCTCCCGAGGCTCTTCGACCGTTTCTACCGGACCGACAAATCCCGCCGGGCGGGCGGCAGCGGCCTCGGCCTGAGCATCGTCCGCCAGGTCGCCGAACTGCATGGGGGGTCCGCTTCGGCGGAACCCGCCCGTCCGAAGGGCCTCCGGATCGCCGTGACTTTGCCGTCCGTCGGCTGAGCCGGTAAATGAAAAACCCGCCGGGATTCGGCGGGTTTTTGCTCCAGTTTAAAGTGGAGCGCGCGACTGGACTTGAACCAGCAACAGCCACCTTGGCAAGGTGGTACTCTACCATTGAGCTACGCGCGCGTTGGAGAGGAAGCAGACCAAACGCCCTAGCGAGTGTCAAGCCTTTGGACGAACCTCGTCCGGACGGCCTTGGGAGCGGGGGTCAGGCCCTGCTTTTCAAGCAGGGCGGCCGCTTCATCGGAAAAGAGCCACCGGAGGGCGGGGGTCAGCTGAGCCAGACGATCCTTTCTCACATGGAGCACCAGGGGGACCTGGAGAGGGTAGTCGCCATTATGAATATTGTTCTCGTCCGGTCCATAGGCGGTCGCGGACCGGCCAGGGCGCCCATCGGCGACCTGCAGGACCTTGCCTCGTCCGGAAGGAGGGCGGGGCATCAGGACGATGGTACCGGCCCGCGAGGCGAGCAGGTCGGCGGCCAAGGAAGGCTCGATCCGCTGACGGACATCGCCGCGGAAAGCCTGACCCTCGAGCGCGATTCCCTGGAAGACCTCGAGCACCAAGGTGCCCGCCGGCGAGGTCACCGCCGGCGTGATCAGTTCGGAGCGGGCGGACGGCTCGAGGTCGTTCCAGTTCCGGGCGGGCGCGCGCGGTTCGCGCGCGAAGATGTTGGCGAGATTCTCGAGCGTGATCTGCTCGGCCCGGTTCGAACCGTGCGTCGCGACGACGACCGCCATGCTCGCGATCCGGAACTCGACGGCGGTGGTTCCCGCAGGAGCAGGCGCGACCTCACGGTCGCGCATCATCAGCACGGCGGCGGCCGCGCGTCCTTCTGCGAACGCGATCCTTCCGGGGAGTGTGCCGCCGAAATCGGCGGCGGTCTTGCCTGCGGCAAGATCGAGGCCGCGTGCGACCGGTCCGGCCAGGAGGTCCGAGCCGACGAAGTCAGCCGCGCCCAAGGCGGCGGTCGAAAAAAGGAAGGCGAGGAACTTCACGCGTTCTCGGGTCCGGGATCGAGATCCGGCCACTGCAGGAGCTTACGGTGCAGCGTGCGGCGCGAGATGCCCATCAGTTCCGCGGCCCGGGTACGATTGCCGGCGGCCGCGGCCAGCGCCTGCTTCAGCAGCTGCTTCTCGTTCTGCTCCCGGTCCAGGATGTTGCCGCCGGACGAGGGCAGGGCGGCGACGGCCACCGTGGTGGCGGCCGGCTGCGAAAAGCGGGGATCGAGATCGGCGGCGGCCACGACCTTGCCGGCGCGTAGCACCGCGAGGTTCTCGGAGGCGTTACGGAGCTCGCGGATATTGCCCGGCCACGGATAACGCACGAGCACCGCGAGGGCCTCGGGCGAAAGCTTCGCCGGAGCCACGCCGTTGTCCTTGGCGAATCGTTCGAGATAATGCGTGAGCAGCAGCGCGATGTCGTCCTGACGCTCACGGAGCGGCGGCAACCGGAGCGGGACGACGGAAAGCCGGTAGTAAAGATCTTCGCGGAACTTGCCCTCCTTGACCATCTGCTGGAGGTCGCGGTTGGTCGCGCACACGAGACGAAGATCGAGGGAGATCGGACGATGCGAGCCCAGCCGCTCGACGGAGCGGGTCTCGAGGAAGCGCAGGAGCTTCACCTGGGTGGTGGCGTCGATCTCGCCGATTTCGTCGAGGAAGAGGGTACCGCCGTCCGCGGATTCGAAACGTCCGACGCGGCGCTCGTTCGCGCCAGTGAAGGCGCCCTTCTCGTGGCCGAACAATTCGGACTCCAGGAGGTTGGCCGGGATGGCGGCGCAGTGCACCGCCATGAAGGGACCCTTCGAGCGCTGGCTCGCCTGATGGATCATCTGGGCGAACAGCTCCTTGCCCGTGCCGGTCTCGCCGAGGAGGAGGACGGTCGCGTTGGAGGACGCGACCGAGCGCACCTGTTCGATGG
>JAURJO010000348.1 GCA_030832235.1 Verrucomicrobiota bacterium | reverse complement strand
GGGCGATCGCCACTGGCAGTACTTCTCCATCGACCCCACCACCGGCACGCGCGAGTTCGGCTGCGGCCCCTCATCGGATGTCCACGCCGGCGGCTACAACCCGCGCCCTGGAGACGAAGCCGTTCAGAAGTTTTTCCGTCTGAAGGGCGGCTTTCTCACCTTTACGTCCGAACGTGATATCGCGTCCGCCCCGCGCCTGGCGATCCGTCATCACGCCGTCGACGGCACCGTGGTGCACGAGGCGATCCTTGCGGCCGGAGGGACGTTTTCCGCAGGTGCGAGATAAGGACGCCTAGCCGAAAAGGGTCACCCGACCGGGCGCCGCAGCCGCACGTCACTCCACTCACCGAGCACTCGGAAGTCCATCGGCCAGCCGGGCGCAGCGCGGGAAAATGCGGCTCGGACCACTTCGTTCTCGTGCGCGAGGATTCCACTCAGGATCAGCGTACCGTCCGGTGCGACTGCCCGGACCAGTTCCGTGGCGAAACGCATGAGTACATCGGCCTGGATGTTTGCCAAAACCACGCCGGCCTGCCGGGTGTCCAAACCCGTGACGAGGTCGCCGACCGCAAATCGGACCCGACCTTTCAGGCCGTTCAACTCCGCATTCTCCCCACTCACGCGCACCGCCTCGGCATCGTTGTCGAATCCCTCGATGTCTTTGTAGCCCAGCAGCGCAGCGGAGAGTGCCAGGATACCCGAGCCGCAGCCGGCATCGATCACCCGCTCAACCACGCCCTTTTCCCGGGCGCGCACCACGAGCCGCTCAACACACAAGCGCGTCGTCTCGTGATTACCGGTGCCGAAGGCGAGGCCCGGGTCGAGCCAGAGGACTTTGTCACCCGCAGGCACCACATAGGAATCACGCAGCCACACGGGAACCCAATGGAGTTGCTCGAAGCGCCACGGATGAAAGTGAGCCTTGTAACTGTCACGCCAGTCGGCGTCGCCCAGCGAGCGTCCTGCCGGAGCGGTGAGCGGAACCACGCCCCCCGCAGCCAGGAGCGGAGATAGGTGCGCCCAGTCTTCGTTCGCCTCCGTCGCGCTGGCGCAGATGCCGGCGACCCAAGCGCGCCGCGCAATCACATCGTCGAAAACGCTCCAGCGCTCGAAGCCGTTCTCGAGCAGGATATCGTCCACCGCGCCCGCGTTGTCCGCGGGAATCTCCACCTTGAATTCGAAAAGATTCACCCCGGCACCATCCCGCGCCGGCGCCTGGTCCGCAATAGTCATCGAGAACGGAGTGCTCCGTTGATGGAAACGGAAAAGGCCGGTCGCAGAAACCGGCCTCGTCCCGTCTGGAAGCACGACCACGGCGCTCGGGGCGGATCGCCTCTTTCAAGGCACCGACCCTGCCGTATGCGCGAAGGTTGCCCCGCGCTCAGCCCTTCGGCGCGTGGCGGAGCATCGTCACGCGGCCCGCGAAGTTCCAATCCTGCACGATAAGGTTGCCCTTCTTGTCGAACGAGACGCCGTGCGGGGCGATAAAGATGCCATCGCGCCAGAACTCCGGAGCCAGTTTGAACTGCGCCCACTGTTTCTGATCAGGATTGTCGCCCAGCGCGGCGACGACCTTGCCCGATTTGTCGACAATCGCGACCCGACCCTCGAGTTCCGCGACGGCCACGTAATCGCCCTGGATCGACGCCGCGCAAGGGCGCCGCAGGCCGGTGGTGACGACCCCGATCCACTTGCCATCGAGGTCGGTGTGGACGAGCCGGCGGTTCTCACGGTCACAGATGAGGAGACGCGGAGCGCCGAACCGGGTGTCGAGCGCGATGCCGTGGCAGGTCTTGAACTGGTTGTCACCCTCGCCGCGGGTGCCAATCGTCTTCAGGTAACGCCGGTCGGCGCTGTAAACGTGCACGACACTGGCCCCGTACCCATCGGCGATGTAGATGCGCCCGTCGGGCCCCACCGTGACGGCGGTCGGACGGAAAGCAGTGGCCTTCGCCTTCGGGTCGGCCGGCTGGTTGTAGAATCCGCTCTCCTTCGGTATGCCAATGGTCCACTCCGCCTTTCCATCAAGGCCGAGCTTCACAACCTGCGGGCCCTTCACGTGGGCGGCGTAGATGAACTCCTTACCACCTTCCTCGCGGATCATCATGCCGTGGATACCGCTGAAATCGGGAGCGATCGCGCGGAGGTAGCGACCGGAGGCGTCGAAAACGAGGAGCCCGGTCTTCTCGGCATCGGTTGAGACGTAAATGTTGCCCGCTTTGTCGACGACCACGCCGCCGTGCGTCGGCCCGAGCGAGACTTCCTTGGGAAGCTTGGCCCAGGCGGCATCGACCTCGAAGCGCCAGGCCCCCGAGCCGAGCGGGGCGGCCGGAAGCGGCGCGGCGGTCACCTGCCCGAGGGGCAGCGTGAAATCAACGTGGGCCGGGAGCGAGGCGGGCAGCACACAGGCCATGAGGAGCAGGGATCGGGGGTGCACGGGCGCGAGAATGAAATCGCACCCTTCCCCGTCAAGCGGCCGGATGACCGGTCCGAACCCGCGTCGCCCGGTTGACGCCCCCTGCCGGCGCCCCCACGGTTCGCGACCTTCATGGCAGACTTCCTGACCGACAAACCCGCCAAGCTCGAACGCGCCTTCCTGATCGGCGTCCAGACAGCGGAGATGGAGGCCGGTGAAGGCGCCGAATTGCTATCGGAGCTGAAGGAACTCGTGGAGAACCTCCGCATCACGGTCGCGCGAACCGAATTGGTCTCTCTCCGTCGCCCGACCCCCGCGCTGCTGCTGGGAAGCGGCAAAGCCGACGAACTGGTCGCGCTCGCGAAGGCCGAAGAAGCCGACGTGATCGTGTTCGACGAGGCGCTTTCCCCCGCGCAACAGCGCAACTGGGAGGAGCTGTCCGGGATGGCGGTGATCGACCGCCAGGAAGTGATCCTGGAGATCTTCGCCGACCGCGCGCACACCCGGGAGGCTATCCTGCAGGTCGCGCTGGCGCGCATGGAATACTCGCTGCCGCGCCTCACGCGCGCTTGGACGCATCTCTCTCGCCAGCGCGGCAAGGGGGCGATGGGCGGCGAAGGCGAAACGCAACTTGAGCAGGACCGCCGCATCGTGCGCGACCGGATCGCGCACCTGAAGGCCGAGTTGGCGAGCGTTGTGAAGCAGCGCGACGTGCAACGCCGCAAGCGCCAGCGCGTGCCGGTCCCAACCTGCTCGATCGTGGGTTACACCAACGCCGGCAAATCCACACTGCTCAACACCCTCACCGGCGCGGAGGTGCTCGCGGCGGACAAGCTTTTCGCGACCCTGGACCCCACGACCCGCCAGCTCGTGTTACGCGGCAACCAGAAGGTTCTCGTGACCGACACGGTCGGATTCATCCGTCGCCTGCCGCACGGACTGGTGGAAGCGTTCAAAGCGACACTCGAGGAGGTGATCGTCGCCGATTTCCTCGTGCACGTGCTCGATGTCACCAATCCCAACGTGGAGCACCACCACGCGACCACGCTCGCGGTGCTCGCCGAGCTCGGGGCGGCCGGCAAGACCATGCTCACGGTCTTCAACAAGGTCGACGCGGCCACGCCCGCGATGATCTCGCGCGCCCGCACCCTGGCGCCCGACGCGCTCTTCGTCTCGGCGCTCACGCGTCAGGGCCTCGAACTGTTGGAGGAAAGGTTCCTCGAGCTCATCGCCGAGGCGCATTCGGCGACGGAGCTCCTCGTTCCGCATGCGCGCTACGACGTGATCGCCCGCCTGCACGCGGTGGGGCACGTCCAGAGCGAGGAACAACTCGACGAAGCCGTGCGGCTCGTCGGCCGCTACCCCGCGGCGCAAGCTTCGTTTTTCGCGCCGTTCGTCGTGAAGCCGGGCTGACGCGGCCCAGCGAACCGCCGCTTACTCGGCGTCGTAGATCTGGACGCGGTTCCAGAAGGTCTTGAACCGCTCCACGAACGCCAGGTGCAGCGGATCAACCTGGTAGGCGTCGTGACCGGCGACATCAGCGCACACCACCGTGAGTGCGAACGAGTAGGAGTCGTCGATGATCGGACGCTTGGTCGTCTTGGCCGGGGTGCCGACGTAGATCGCCTTCACCGCCTTGATGCCGCCGAGGGACTCGACGCCCTTGCGGAAATCGGCGCGCTGCGCCGCGGTGAGTTCAGGTTTCAGCCAGAAGTAGACGGTATGAACGAGCATGGTGAAGGAAGTCGGTGTGCCGAGGCGCGCCGCCCGGCGCAACAGCAACTTCCGTGCGGTCCGCCGATCATGGCTGCTTCTTCCGCTTCTCCTTTTCGGCGCGCTTGGCCTGTTTGCCGGTGACGCGCTCCTCACGCAACTCGGGCGGGCGGGCTTGCGCATAGCGGTCCAACTCAGCCTGCAAAGTCCGGGCCGCCGCGGCGGCCTCGCCGCTCAATACAGCGATGTTCAGGGCCCTCTGCTCCCACGGATCCGCGCCGAGGTCGAAGAAGCGTCCGTCGCGGTAGGGTTTGTGGCGGGCGCTCATGGCGAATTCCCATTTGGCCGACGGACCGCCGTCGGACGCGTACCACGCGTACAACGCCTCCCGCGGGTTGCCCTTTCGCCCGAGCAGCTGCGGATAGAAACTCACGCCATCACCCGGATAGCCTTCCGGCAGGGG
>JAURJO010000347.1 GCA_030832235.1 Verrucomicrobiota bacterium | reverse complement strand
TGGCGCTCAGCACACGCGTGCCTGCGGGAAGGTCAGCCGCGGGAACGAACGACCACGTGCCGGCGCCGGATACCGGCGCGCTGCCCAAAAGAACGCCACCATCGAAGATCCGCACGGTACCCCCGGGTTCCGCTGCTCCCAAGATCTCCGGGCGCCGCGCATTCGTGGAACCGGAGGAGAGTATGGCCGGCGGTGCGGGTGCGGGCAGCGTAATTATAAAGGAGGCCGCCGCGACGGTGAGACTCGTGTTGCCCGCGGGATCGCGGGAGGTGGCGGTCAACGCATTCGCGCCTCTCCGCAGAGGCGTCGACGGCGTGACGGCCCACTGACCCGCCTCGTCCACCACGGAGGCTCCCAGCAGGATCGACCCCAGGCGCAGTTGCACCGTGATCCCCACCTCGCCCGTGCCGGAAATCACTGGACGGGAGGAAGTGTATTCGCGCGTGGCGGAGAAGGCCGGGGCCGCCGGCGGAACGGTATCAATGTCGTAGGACACCAACACCGTGACGGGGCTCCGGTTACCGGCCTCGTCGATCGCGACCGCGGAAACGGAGTGCCGGCCGTCGGCAAGATCGGCCCCGGCGGTCACGCGCCATGTGCCGTCGGCTCCCGCGGTGGCCCGGCCGATTTCAACCGCGCCTTCCTGCAACACCACGCGCGCGCCTGACTCGGCAGTTCCGGAAAACTCGGGCCGCGCCTTGTTCTGGTAGGGAGAAACGGGGTCGAGGACGGGGCGCACGGGCGCGGCCGTATCGATCCGGATGTCGGTGGCTCGGGGCGCGCTCCGGTTTCCGGCCGCGTCGACCGCCCGGATTTCCAGCTGGTGCTCGCCATCGGCAAGGGGTGCCGAAACCGTCAGCGCCCATCCGCCATCCGTTCCTGAGCTGCCACTTCCGATCAGCGACGCAGCGCGATAAACCTCGATCACGGCGGAGGCTTCGCTCCGACCGGCCAGCGACGGACGTGACGTGTTCTGCAAACTGGCCGAAGATACGGAGGGCGCTGCGGGCGGCGTCCGGTCGATCACCAGCGTGGCCTCCGCGGAACGGGTGCTGACATTCCCGGCCTCGTCCTCCGCCGTGGCCTGAACCTGATAAGTTCCCTCCGCAAAAGAGCGGACGGAGGCGAAGGTCCACTGACCATTGGCGGGTACCGCCGTGCCGCCGAGAAGATCGTTGTTCAGGTAAATGCGCAAGTAGGAGCGGGCTTCGGCCGCGCCGGTGAACATCACCGTGGTTTGCCGGGTCGGCGTGCTGAATTGAACGGAAGGGGCCACCGGCGCGGTACGGTCGACCCGTAGCTCAAGCACTCCCGAGGCAGAACTGTTCGTCGTGCCACTTCGCGCGAAAGCGGTCAGAACGTGCAGACCATCGGAAAGCGCCTGACCGGGCCGGAACGACCACCGCCCGGCGTTGTCCGCCTGAACCTCGCCGAGCACCGAGTCCCCTTTCTTCACCGCGACCATCAGCCCGGGCGAAGCGGTGCCCTCGATCAGCGGGGTGGCGGAGGAGGTCAGGATCGACGCACGGGCGAAAACCGGCGCATCCGGAACAAACGGGTTGTAGGTGATCGCGACGGGGTTGGACGGCGCACTCACATTCCCGGCGAGATCGATGGCGAGCGCGGAGATCTGGTTCTGGCCCTCGGTCAGCGGGACCGAGAGGACGATCGTCCACTCACCCGCGCTATTGGCGGTACCGGAGCCGACGGTCTGTTCCCCTCGTAAAAGGCGGATAAAGGCGGACGGCTCGGCGGTTCCCCGGATCGCGGGTTTCGTCACCGCAAAAGAGGCGGCCGTGAAGACGGGCGCGGCCGGAACCACCGAATCAACGATGAGCAGGCTGAGCGGTGAGAAGCCGCTCGAGTTGCCGGCAGTGTCGATCGCCACCGCGGTGAGCGGATGCGAGCCCTCCGTCCAAGGCTCGGCCGGCGTGAAGCTCCAGGCCCCGTCCGCCGCGGCGACCACCTCCGCCACCATCTTGTTGCCATCATAAAGCCGAACCGTGCTGGCGGCCTCCGCGCGGCCGGAGATCAGCGGGCGGGTGGAGGATGAATACTGCGGGGCGTTCATGACCGGCGCCACGGGCGGATATGGATCCACGGTGACGGTCACCGGCTGGGAGGCGGACCCCGTGTTGCCGGCGGCATCACGCGCCACAGCCGAAAGCACGCGCTGACCGGCCGGCAGCGCCACCGCGGGGGTGATCGACCATTGTCCGTTCGCACCCGTGCGTGCGGAACCGATCTCGGTCTTACCGTCAAATAGCGCGATCGTGGAGAGGGGCTCCGCAGTGCCGGTGATGGGAACCCTGGCCCCGATCACCTGACGCGAAAGCGTGAAGGCCGGAGCGGCGGGCGGGGTCAAATCGATCTCCAGAGCCGCCTCGGCGGAGGCCGCGCTCGCCGTGCCGGCGCGGTTTCTGGCAATAGCCGTCAGGCGGTTGACCCCGACCGGCAGGTCGGCGGCGGGATCAACCGACCAGGAACCATCCGGCGCGGTGACGCCCGAGCCTACAGCCAATCCCGAGCGAAGGACGGTGACCGTGGAGCCGGCGGGCGCGGTGCCGCGAATGACAGGACGCAAGACGTTGGTCGCGCCCGAAGTGACAATCACCGGGGCGGCCGGCACGGAGAGGTCGACCTCGAGCACAGCGACCGCGGAAAGCGCGCCGGTGTTGCCGGCGACATCCGTGGCGCGCGCGGAAATCTCATTCCTGCCCTCGGATAAATCGGTCGCGGCGGTGGCGCTCCAAACACCCCCCGCGTCCGCCGTCACGGTCGCCACGACGCCGCCGTCCTTGAAGACCTGCACGACGGACCTCGACTCGGCCTGCCCGCTGAGGACCGGCCGCCGGGTTCCCACGAACAAGGGCATGTTGAACGACGGCGGCGGCGGCGGCACGGTGTCGACGATGATGTCGCGACTGCGCGCGAGCGCTCCTGCGGCGGTACCGACCGGCACCACCAACGAGGGCGCGACGGCGCCGGTGACGCTGGCGATGGCCCCGATCAGGGCACCCGGACCCGCGGCGTCCAAGTCCGCGGACAAATCACCCGCCTGGACCTGATACGCGAATGTAAGGACACTGGTGCCGGAGCCGGAGAGGTATGTGGCGGAACGCTGCGCCGCGGAATTGAGTTGAAGTGCCGGTGTACCCGTGACGTTCACGATTCCCGAGAAGGAGACGGAGATCTCCACCGTCTGTCCCGCACGGTAGTAGCCATCCTTGGCGGTCGAGTTCAACGCGATCACCTCGATGCGCTCCGCAACGTTGAAAGCCTGCTCGATCGGCGCCGCCGCCTCGAAATTGCCATTGCCCGGCTGCGAAGCGCGGATCACGACGCGTCCCGCCGCGAGCAAGGAAACCTGGTTTCCGGCGACGGATGCCGGCCCGCTGACCAGCTGATAGCTGACGGGCAGACCAGAGCTAGCGACCGCACCGAGCGTAAACGGGGCGTTGCCCAAGGCCTGGTTGGGCAAGCTGTCAAAGACGAGTGTCTGCGGGGCCTTGACGACAGTGAGCTGTCCCGGCGTGAAGACGAAGCGGTACTTCGAGGAACGGCCGCCCGATAGGTTCAGGTCGTAGACGCCGGCTGGCGATGTTTCCCCGGCCAGCGTGTTGATCGCAGGCAAGGATTCGAGCCCGGAGACGCCGTCGCCGGAGAGGAACCCGTCGAAGGTCAGTTCAAACACGGGATTCGCGGCGCCGAACGGGCGAGTCGCGGGCCTCACGCCGACCCGGAGCGGGAGGGGCGCCACGATGAGGACCTGCTCAACCGGCGACGCGACGGCGTAGGTGCCATTGCCGGACTGCGTGGCGCGCACGATGATTTCACCCGCCGCCGTGATCGCGAGCGTGCCGCCAGTCACGACTCCGGGACCCGAAAGCACGGCGTAAGACACCGGCAAACCCGAGTCGGTCGACGCCCGGAGAGTGACAGGCGCATCGCCGTAGATTGCGGTGCCCAGCGCTGGGAAACTCAGGCTCTGGGAAAGAAGGAGGACGCGGAATGACTGCAGGCGCTCCTGAGCGGGATTGTAGGCGGAATCACCCGGTTGCACGGCCTTGACCACCACCGTTCCAGCGCCGGTCGGCGTGATCATTTTCCCGTTGAGGGTCGCCGGCCCACTGACCACCGAGAAAGTCGTCTCCAGTCCCGAGGACGAAACCGCCTTCAACTCGACTGCGCCCGAAGTCACGGGAAGGTCCGGGATGGGAGAAAACTCGACGTACTGGTTCTTCTTCGCGACATCCAGCACCAGACCGGCCTCGGGGGCGGCCAGATAATTTGCGTTACCGGCTTGGACCGCCCGGACGGTCACGGTTCCCGCGGAGGGAATGCCGGTAAGTTTCCCTTCGGCCGAGAGCGAGCCCAAGCTACCGCTGGCGAGGCTCAGGGTAACCGGGAGGTTAGACGAGGCGGAGGCCTGCAGCACGACATCCGTCCGGATGGAGGCCAGCGGCGTCTCGGGCAGGGGCGCGAAAACGATGTACTGCGGGGCGCGCTCGATGGTGAAGGTACCCGTCGCGCTGCCCGTGTAGTTCCCGTCCGCGGGCACCGCCACCACCGTGTACGTCCCGGCGTTCACCGGCCTCGCCCCCTCGCCGTTGAACGTGTACCTCACCTCCACCCCGGGCACGCTCGTCACCACCGTCGGCGCCAAGCCCTGCCCCGTGTACACCGCCGTCAGGTTCCCCAGCGTTAGCCCCACCTCCGCCGCCCTCACCCGCAATACCCCAGCCGCGTATTCAAAGGCGTACTTGTCCGACACTCCTCCGCCGGCCACCAGGGGGTATTCA
>JAURJO010000346.1 GCA_030832235.1 Verrucomicrobiota bacterium | reverse complement strand
TCCATCTTTCGCGCGAGGGCGACCATCTCGTACTCCTTGCGCACGCTCATCCCGGTCTCCTCGAGCACGCCGCGGAAATGTCCGTCGACGATGGTGTGGGTGGGGAAATTGTTCACGCCGGAGAAGCCCATCTCCTTCACCTTGCCGAGCCAGTGCCACATGCGGCGGCGGGGATCGGTGGCGTGCACGCCGCAGATCACGGGGACTTCCTCCACGACGGGCAGCACCTCGTACTCGCCGATCTCCATGGCGATGGCGTTGGCGTCGCCGTAAGCCATCATGCCGGCGGTGGAGCCGTGGCCCATCATGCGGAATCGGCCGCTGTTGTAGATGATGATGAGGTCGGCGCCGCCCTTCTCGATGAACTTGGCGCTGATGCCGGTGCCCGCGCCGGCGGCGATGATCGCCTTGCCTTTATCGAGCGTGGCTTGGAGGCGCGCACGCACCTCCTCGCGGGTGTAGGGATTTCCTTTTCCGGTCCAGGGATTGGGCATGTGGGAAAGAGTGGCGGAGGATGGCGTGGAGTTGAAACGGCCCGATGCGGGCGCCGCGAACCGTGATCAAAGAAGGCGCGCGCGCGCGTTCAACCGGCAATTTCCCGCGCGCGTGCCCCGCGCTCCCGCGGCGACGCACCTACCCGCGGGGACTTTTCACAGCAACTGGCTGAGAAAGGTCTTAGCCGGCACGACGATGGGCTTCCGGTGCGCGAAGCAATTCGCCTCTTCGTACGGAAGATCGAGCACGACCTGAAAGGCGTGTTCGGCACCGGTCTGCGCCTGGAAGTGGGCGAGGGCCGGTGACAGGTTTGCGTCCGCCTTTTTCACCTCCACCAGGAACCAGGGCTTCCCGTCCCGCACGACGACAAAGTCGACCTCCCGCTTCAGTTTATCCCGGAGATAGCGGAGTTCGTAGTGCCCCAACCCGAGATCGGTCCACCCCTCGGTGGCTTTCAGCAGGTGGCACGCGACCAAGGTTTCCGCCCTTGCCCCTTCATCGGCGATGCCCGACCAGTCCCGCAAAAACCACTTGGGCTCCTTCCGCAGGGATTTGGTTACGTTTCTAAACCAAGGCCGGACGAGAAAACCCAGGTGCAGCCTGCCGAGAAGATCTATCCACCTACGTATGGTGTCCACCGCGACGCCGATCTCGGTGGCCAGATTGGAATAAACCAACTGCTGCGCGCTGAGTTCCTCGAGCACCCGCATCAGGACCTCGATCGCCCCCAGTTCCTGCACTCGCGTCACATCGCGCAGATCTTCCTTGGAAAGCTGTTCGTGGCGCAGCGAGCGCCAGCGGTTGGTGAACCGAGGGTCTCGCTTCAGGAAAGGCTCCGGAAAACCGCCGTGCACCACCAGGGCGCGCCAATCGTCCTCGTCGATCTCACGGGGAGGGCGGATGGCCTTCTCGGTGATCTCCGGCCGCAGGCACTCGGCGACGGACCACGGGTGCACCCGGTAAAGCAGGTACCGGCCCATCAAACTGTCACCGCCACGCCGAAACACATCCAACCGGGAACTGCCGGTGACGATCCACTTCGCCCGGTCACCATAGGTGTCGAAGAGTCCCTTCAAGAGCCCCTTCCACTTGGAGTGCTTGTGCAATTCATCGATCACCGCCACCGGCGGTCTGGCGCGGAGACGATCGAGCCCGACCGCGGTCGCTATCGCCGCCGGGCCCTTCAACAGCAGGCGTCGTTCATCCATATTATCCCAATTCAGGTAAGCATCCGCCACCGCACGGCAGGCGGTCGTTTTCCCCACCTGTCGCGGGCCGCTCACCAGCGCCATCTGGCGATGGCGGGCCAGGTGATCCCTCAGCAGGGCGTCGTAGAACCGTGGCCGGTTGGACATGGGACGATCCTCCGTTAAGTCGTAAAATGGTCCAGACCAATTTACGATATGTCGTAAAATGGTACAAACCTCAACACTCTCGACGACGGCCGAGATCGCGACGATCCGCCTGCGAGCTACGCCCGCAACACGGCTCATCTCGCCGGATCCACTCCTTGCATCCAGCAGGTGAGGTCGGGCGGTTCAGGGCGGGGAAAAGTCACGCCAGGGTGAAGGCGACTCGAAGGGAACGCGGGACTTCTCGGCGAACTTTACCGTGAGCTTCGGACCACCGGATGATTCCCGCGTGCGCCGCGGCAGACTCCAGCGGCAATTCCCTTTTGACGATCCGGCACCGCCACCTACGGTCCGAGCATCATGCGAGCGCGTTCCCTTTTCGTTTCCCTCATTGTCACGGCCGCGGCGCTGCTGGCGCAACCCGCCCCCGATCCGTCCCTCGTCCCGGCCCCATATCCGGCGCCGCCCGTGACCAAGGAGCCGCCGGCCGACAACGGCTACCTCAAGCTGGGTTTCGACCAGCTCGCCTCCTACGTGTTCACCCCTCCGCCCTTCGACCCCGCCGCCGACCCGAACGCCAAGCCTCCGACGGGCGAGGAACAAATCCCGCCGATCGTGAAGGGTTGGAACGGCAAGAAGGCCGTCGTGACCGGCTACATGGTACCCGTGAAAATGGAGAAAGGCCTCGTCATCGAGTTTCTCCTCATGCGCAACACGCTCGCCTGCTGTTTCGGCACCGTGCCCAACATGAACGAGTGGGTGATTGTGAAGATGAAGAAGGGCGTCGCGCCCATGATGGACATCCCTGTCTCCTTCTACGGACAGATGAAGGTCGGCGCCATGTTCGAGAACGGCTACATGACCGGCCTCTACGAGCTCGATGCCGAGAAGATGGGCGAGGTCCAGGGCTGACGCCCTTCGCCCGCCGCGCGTCAGCGCGAGATCTCGCCCTGCGTGAGCACGCGGAAGCCGCGTCGCGCCAGCGACTGCGCCGCCACGTCGGTGTCCTCGGCATTGATCGCCAGGGCGCTCCGGCCCTCCGGGCGTTTGATGAAGCTGTAGACGTAGTGGACGTTGATCTCGGCCTCGAACAACGCCGCCAGCACGCCGGTCAGCTGCGACTCGTCGGTGATCTCGACGGCCAGCACCTCGCCCTCGGTGTAGGGAAAATCATTGTTCACCATCAGCTCCCGCGCGTTGTCGGGGTCGTCGACCACCATGCGCACGATCGCGCTGTCGGTGGTGTCGAGGACCGTCAGCGCCATCAGGTGCACGTCGTGCTGCTTGAAGAGCGCGGTGAGGTCGTGCAAGCGCCCCACGCGGTTTTCCGCGAATACGGAAAACTGCTTCACCGGATCCTGGGCTGACATCGCGGTCGGCGCGGACATTGGGGAAGGATGGTGGGCGCGACCGGCATGGTCAACGGCGCGGTCGGGATGAGGTGGATCCCGCCAAACGCGGGTTTGATCGCCGCCTGCGGAGCCCGCACGTTCTTCCCGTGCCTCCGCCCGCCTCGCCCGTTTCCGCTCCGCGCGCCCAAACGGAGGGCGCCGCGCGGCTGGTCTTGCGCGGGGTGGCGCTGAACCTCGGGCTGGCCGGCGTGAAACTCGCCGGCGGTTTGCTCGGCAACACCTACGCGCTCGTGGCCGACGCCGCTGAGTCCATGCTCGACGTTATCTCTTCGCTGCTGGTGTGGGCGGGCTTCCGGGTCGCGGCACGGCCGCCTGACGCCGACCATCCCTACGGCCACGGCAAGGCCGAGGCGCTGGCGGCGCTTGGCGTGGCGGGCTTCGTTTTCCTGATGTCCGGCGTCGTGGGCTACCACGCCGTGCGCGAGATCATCACGCCGCACGCGGCTCCCGCCTGGTGGACGTTGCTCGTGCTCGCACTTGTGGTCGCGGTGAAACTTTGGTTCTCGGGCCGCATGCGGACCGCGGGCGAGGCCACCGGCAGCACCGCGCTTGGGGTGGAGGCGTTGCACCATTGGTCCGATGCCATGACATCCGCGGCGGCGTTTGTCGGCATTGTCCTCGCGCTCTGGGGCGGGCCCGGCTGGGAGGTCGCCGATGATTGGGCGGCTCTTTTTGCCTGCGCGGTGATCGCCTTCAACGGCGCCACCATGGTGCTGAAAGCGCAGGGTGATGTGATGGATGCGGCCATGCCGGCGGGTTTCGAGCGGGAAGTAAGGGCGCTGGCGCTCGCGGTGCCCGGAGTGCTAGCCCTCGACAAAGTGCGGATGCGTAAGAGCGGCCTGACGCACCTCGTCGACATCCAGGTACGGGTGGACGGTAACCTCACGGTCACCGCCGGCCACGCCATCGCCCACGCGGTCAAGGATACCCTGGTCGCCTCGGCGGCGCACCGGATTAGCGACGTTACTGTCCACGTGGAGCCGATGAAATGAACCTCGGTCCCCGACGGGGCGGGTTGCGCGGGGTTCGAAGGGGCTCATGGTAAAATGTCAGCCTCTTGCCGGGCGTGGCGTCACCGACTCCACCGTCGGTGCGTCCGTCCGTTGGTCCTCCTCATCCTTTTGCAAACCATGAACCGTACTGTACTCACCCGTCGCCTCTACCTGGCGCTGGCCCTCGCCCTGGCTCCGCTCGCCAGGGCCCAAACCGCCCCCACTCCGCCGCGCGCCGGCGAAGAGACCGTCAAGCTGGAGGCTTTCACCGTCACCGGCTCCAACATCAAGCGCCTGGAGGTGGAAAAGGTTCTGCCCGTGACCGTGATCGATGCCGGAGCGATCGAGGTGCGCGACGCTTCCCAGCCTTCCGACCTGATCACCGCCATGCCGCAGGTCACCGGCCTGCCGGGCAATGAGACCGCCACCCTCGGCGCCACCGCGCGCGGCGACAACGCCAGCGTTTCGCTGCGCGGCATCGCCTCCAGCAACACACTCGTGCTGCTCAACGGACGCCGGCTGGTGCCGCACGGCATCAGCCAGAGCGAGGCCGGCGTGCCCACGCTCTCCACCAACATCAACCAGCTGCCCAACCGCGGCCTCGAGCGCGTCGAGGTGCTGCGTGACGGCGCCTCCTCCGTCTATGGCACCGACGCCGTTGCGGGCGTCGTGAACTACGTCATGCAGCGGAATTTCCGCGGCACCGAGCTTTCGTTCCGCTACGCGCAGACGGATCACAGCGATGGCCAGGAATTCCGTGCGACGCTCACCCACGGGCTCGGCTTCGCCAAGGGCAAGGGCCGCGCGATGGTCACGGCCGACTTCTACCGCCGCGCGCCGATCTACACCCGCGACCGCTCCTTCTCGGCTGATGCCGACCACACGAATCTCGCGCCCGAGCCGTGGAACGTGCCCACAACCACCACGTTCAACGCGCGCTCCGCCACCACCGAGTACGGCAACTACCTCCTCGGCACCGTCACCGCCACCGACCAGAACGGTTTCGTCACCGGTTTCACCGGGGCGCGTCCCGCCGGTGTCCCCGCCACGCTCGCCGCCACTTCGGGTCTCTTTGTCCTCCAGCCCAACGGCACGGGTGGCGCCGTCTTCGGCACGGCCACGCCGTCCCGCGCCGGCGTGACCCGCGACTACTATTGGAACAACAATGCCCACCGTGTCATCCAGCCGAAGGTGAACCGCACGAACGTCTTCGCCTCGGCGGAGTATGATCTGTCCGATCGCCTCACCGCCTTCGTCGACGCCTCCCTTTACCAGTCTCAGGGTGTGACCTACCGCGAGCCCGACGGTATCACGCAGAGCACCGACGGCTTCATCATTGTGCCGGTCACCAACCCGTGGAACCCCTTCGGCAACCGCTTCTGGTCGCCCACCGGCGCGCCCAACACCGACGGCACCCCGCGCCTCACCGGCACGCCGTCCGCCGTCTCCATCACCAACAAGCGGCTCACCGACCTCGCGACCCGCACCGACTATGTCGACAACTCCGTTTACCGCGGCGTGGCCGGCGTGCGCGGCAAGCTCGCGGGCTCCTGGTCCTGGGAGGCCGCCGGCCTGTGGTCGGTCGCCCGCGTGATCGAGAACGAGGAAGGGCCCACCCGGAAGAGCCTGCTCGTCGCCGCCATCAACCAAAGCGACCCGACGAAGGCCTTCAACCCGTTCACGCGCACCTTCGCCGTGCAGAACGGCCAGCTGGTCGTCACCGGCCCGTACGTGAACCCCGAGAGCGTGCAGTCGACCTTCCGCTCCAGCTTCATCCGCAATGGCATCACGCGTCTGCTCAGCGCTGATTTCCGCGCGAGCGGCGATCTGTTCACGCTTTGGGGCGGCAACCGGGTCGGCGGTGCTTTCGGCGGCGAGTACCGCTTCGAGGGCTACAGCGACTACCGCCCCCCGTACGCCGGCCTGAATCCGCCGGGCTCGGGACTCGACACCAACACGAACGACTTTCTCGGCTTCTCGCCGAATTCCGACACCCACGGCCGGCGGCAGGTCGCCGCGCTCTACGCCGAGACCGTCGTGCCGCTCGTCGGCCGCCAGAACCGGTTGCCCCTGGTGCAGGCGCTCGAGCTCAGCGCGTCGGCGCGCTACGAGAGCTACACCGATTTCGGCGACACCACGAAGCCGAAGTACGGCGTGAACTGGAAGCCACTCTCCTGGGTCATGGTGCGCGGCTCGTACAACCAGGGTTTCCACGCGCCCAATCTCGCGCAGCTCTTCACCGGCACGCTGATCCGCACCGTCACCGGCAGCACGGACACCTACCGCAGCGCCGTCACCGGCCTGATCACCGACGGGCCCTCCAACCGCCGCAGCGTCGCCTCGGGCAACCGCCAGCTGAGACCTGAGGCCGCGACGGGCAAGTCGGCCGGCATCGTCATTGAGGTGCCCGGCATCAAGGGACTTTCGGTCTCGGTGGACTACTACGAGATCCGGCAGAAGAGCCTCATCGCCTCGGGCGGCGGTATCGCCGACGACACCGCGGCGCTCCTCGCCGCCACCCAGGCCGAACTCGCGGCCGGCAAGACCATCGGCCAGATCGACCTCGGCAGCGGCACCGCGAACTACAAGGGCGATCCCTCCGTGGTTCGCCTCGCCCCGACGCAGGCCGACCGCGACTTCTTCGCCGCCTACAATGCGACCCGCGCCCCGGGCAATCAGCGCGCGGTGGTGGGCGGGATCGATATCCTGCGCACCAGCTACTTCAACAAGGCCGAACAGTTCACCAACGGGTTCGACTTCGACGTGAACTACCGCTTCCCGAAGTTCGCCCTCGGCCAGTTCAATCTCGGCACGAACTGGACCTACCTGAACGACTTCCACGCCTACTCGTCCGCCGGCGCGGCGCGCACCGAGTACCGCAACGGCAACAGCGCCAACGTGGGCGGTGCGACCCCCATCTGGCGCGGGGCTACGACCCTCAGCTGGCGCAAGGACCGTTGGGGCGCGGGCCTCGGCATGTACTACGTCGGCCGTTTCACCGACGTGAACGCGACCACCACCAAGGCCACTTGGGACTCCCTGGGTAACCCGGGCTACATCCTGCCGGTCTTCAACAACGGCGCCTACTCGTACCGCTTCATCGTGAAGCAGACCACGAGCTACAACCTGCACCTCTCGTACCGTTTCGCCGGCGGCAACCGCTGGCTGAACGACACCAGCGTGCGCTTCGGCGTGAACAACCTGTTCAACCTTGAGCCGCCGCTCTCCGCCGATTCCCGCGGCTACGAGCCCTC
>JAURJO010000345.1 GCA_030832235.1 Verrucomicrobiota bacterium | reverse complement strand
GGCACGCAGGCCGTCGGCCAGCAACCGCGTCAGGCTGCGCACGCGCCCGGCGATCCGCCGCAGGCCGTCGGGCCCGTGGTAGACCGCGTACATCGAGGCGATCACGGCGAGCAGCACCTGGGCGGTGCAGATGTTGGACGTGGCTTTCTCGCGGCGGATGTGCTGCTCGCGGGTGCCGAGTGCCAGCCGGAGCGCCGTGTCGCCCTGCGCGTCGCGCGACACGCCGACGAGACGGCCCGGCATCTGGCGTTTGTACGCGTCGCGCGTCGCGAGGAAGCCGGCGTGCGGTCCGCCGAAACCCATCGGCACGCCGAAGCGCTGCGCGGAGCCGACGGCGACGTCGGCGCCAAACTCGCCCGGCGGGCGCAGCAGGGTGAGCGCGAGCGGATCCGTCGCGACAATCGTGAACGCCCCTGCCGCATGGGCGGCGGCGAAGAACGCGGCGAAGTCGTGGACCGATCCGGTCGTGTCGGGATACTGCACGAGCACGCCGAAGCAGTCCGTCCCGGGCTGAAACGAGCGGTGGTCGCCGGTCACGATCTCGATGCCGAGCGGGCGCGCGCGGGTGCGCACGATGTCGATCGTCTGCGGGTGGCATTGCTCCGAGACGAAGAACACACGGTGTTCCGCGGCGGCGCCCTCCTTGAGCCGGTGGCACATCATCATCGCCTCGGCGGCGGCGGTACCCTCATCGAGCATCGAGGCGTTGGCGATCTCCAGGCCCGTGAGATCGCACACCATCGTCTGGAAATTCAGCAGCGCCTCGAGCCGTCCCTGGGAGATCTCGGCCTGGTAGGGCGTGTAGGCCGTGTACCAGCCGGGATTCTCGAGGATGTTGCGCTGGATGACGCCGGGCGTCGCGGTGTCGTGGTAGCCGAGCCCGATGAAACTGCGGTGCACGCGGTTTTCCGCGGCGATCGCCCGCAACTCGGCGAGCGCGGCGGTCTCGCCCGCGGCGGCGGGAAGCTTCAGCGGACCGCGTCGGATGGCGGCCGGCACGGCCGCGTCGGCGAGCGCTTTAAGTGACGAGTAGCCGAGGGTGGCCAGCATGGCGGCGGTCTCGGTGGCGTCATCCCCGTGGTGGCGGCGGGCGAAGGAATCGTCGGGAGCGAGCGCGTCGCGAAGCGTGGGCATGTTGGCCGGACCGTACGTCGGCCGAATGGGCCCGCAACCGCGTTCTCCCTCCGCCGCCGGGGATTTAAGGATTTGTTTCAACCCGCGAAGCGCGTCTGTTTGCCCCATGACCCGCGCCGAACGCGCCGCCTACGTCGACCGCCGCCTCGCGGAGCTTTATCCGGAGACGCCGGTGCCCCTGGATCACCAGGACGCCTTCACGCTGCTCATCGCGGTGCTGCTCTCGGCGCAGTGCACGGACAAGCGGGTCAACCTGGTCACGCCGGAGCTGTTCGCGCTCGCCGACAACCCGTGGGCGATGGCGCGGGTGCCCGAGGAGGAGATTCGGCGTATCATCCGGCCCTGCGGCCTTTCACCACAGAAGGCGCGGGCGATTTCCGGCCTCTCACGGCTGCTGCTGGAACAGCACGGCGGCCAAGTGCCGCGGACCTTCGAGGAACTGGAAGCGCTGCCGGGTGTGGGCCACAAAACCGCCAGCGTGGTCATGGCGCAGGCCTTCGGCGTGCCGGCTTTCCCGGTCGACACCCACATCCATCGTCTCGCGCGCCGCTGGAAGCTGAGTTCCGGCCGCAGCGTCGAGCAGACCGAGCGGGATCTGAAGGCGCTGTTCCCGCGCGAGCACTGGAACCAGCTGCACCTGCGGATCATTTTCTACGGTCGCGAGCACTGCACGGCGCGGGGGTGCGACGGCACCGTGTGCGAAATCTGCCGCACGGTAGCCGGGCGACGGCGTGCGGAGCGCGTGAAGCGGAAGTAGGCGCCGGCGTCCGCCGGCTCAGCGCACGCCCATCAGATGCTGGAGCGTGTAGAGCTCCAGGCCCTCGTAGTCGCGGGCGGCGCGGTATTCCTCGACGCGGGCGCGGTCCCAGGTGCGGACCTTCTCGACGAGATGGAGAAAGATGCGGCGGCTGGCGGCGAGGTGCGCCGTGACCGGCACGCCTGCCTGGGTGCGCATCGTCTTCACGTCGAGGCCTACGAACTCGCCGCGGCGGCCGTAGCCGGCCTCCTCGAGCACGCGCACCTGGTTGAAGGCGCCGCGGAGATTGGCGGAGCCGAAATTCTTGTCCTGATCGTACTTCAACCCGTTCTGGTCGTTGAGGTGGACGCTGCCGAGCTTCCCGTGCGCGAGGCAGAACGCCATCTCGTCGCTCGGATCCAGGTTCGCGAGGAGCGCGTGGGCGGTCTCGATGAGCGCCTTGACCCGGGTGTGATCGCGCGACGCGTAGGCGAGGGAGATCGCGTGGCCCGCCGTGGGCACGTAGGCCATGTCCGTGGGCTCGTTCGGCTTCGGCTCGATCCAGACCTCGACCTCGCGGTCGTACTCGAGGATCGCGTCGACCGTCTCGAGCAGGCGCCGGTAGGCGAGGCGGGCGTCCTTCGACTCCCGCGTGTAGCTGCCCTCCCGCGCGAGCCAGAGCACGACGGCGCGGCACCCGATCCCGCGCGTGATGTCGAGGCACTTGCGCGTGCGATCCCAGGCGTACTTGCGATCCGCGGCGCGGTTCGAGGTGTAGGCGCCGTCGATCGTCTGGTGAGCGAACCACAGGCGCGGCGCCACGAACTCGGGTGTGAGCCCCTCGTCGCGCAGCATCTTTTTTACCTCCTTCGCGCGGGCGGCGATCTGCGCGGGCTTGAGGTCGTCCATGCCGGGTACGACGTCATCGTCGTGGAACTGCACACCGTCGAAACCGAGTTTCTTGTAGAGCGCGAATTTGCGGTCGTGGGGGAACGCCGCGCGGACATCGGGACCGAACGGGTCGCCGCCCTCGCTTATATTCCAAGGGCCGAAGGAGAAACGGTAGGTGACAGGCTTGCTCATGGGGAAAGAGGAGAGGTTTGGACGGAAAGGCCACGGAGGGAACCTCGGATTTTTTAACCACGGATTTCGCCGCGCGGCTCCGCCTTAACTGAGGCCTCCTTCAGGATGGCTTTCGAATAGCTCTGCGAGGGGCAACCACGGATGAACACGGAGGGACACGGATCAGGAGTGCTTCGTTCGCTGTAGCCGGGGTCGCCGACCCCGGACTATGCCGGCGAGCAGACGGCTGGAGGTGATCCGTGATCGCTCCGCGTGTTTCACCGCAGATTTCGCGGATGGCGCAGATGAAGGAGAAAGTGGCGGCGCTACTTTCTCCCTCACTCCCTCTCGCTTTCACTTATCCCTCCCGGCACGACGGACCCTGAACGATGCTTCGGCTACGGCGGAGCGGCAGTGGACCGCTCCGCCTCAGAGCCGGCGGACCCAGATGTTGCGGAAACGTATGGGGCAGCCGTGTCCGCCCAGCGTGACCGGGCCGGTGCCGCGCTTCTGCGTATAAGCTGGCAGGCGGCGGTGGCCGGTCTCGCCACGGATCTCGGTCTCGTGCTGCACGAGGACGCCGTTGAGGAGCACGGTCACGCGCGCGGGCGCGACGAGCCGCTCACCGTTGAACCGCGGCGCCGTGAAGATGATGTCGTAGCTCTGCCATTGTCCCGCGGGGCGCGCGGCCTCGACGCGCGGCGGAGTCTGCCCGTAGACCGCGCCGCACGCGCCGTCGGGGTAGATCTTCACCGCATGCGAGTCGAAGATCTGCACCTCGTAGAGCCCCATCAGGAAGACGCCGTTGTTGCCCTGGTCGGACCACGGGCCGTTGAAATTCGCGGGCGACTGCCATTCGAGGTGCAGCTGGATGTCCCCGAACTCCTCCCCCGAGGAAAGCTTCACGTCGCCGGCGACCAGATGGCCGGAATCGACTTTCCAATCATTCGGGCTTCGCCACGCGGCGGCGTCACGTCCGGAGAAGAGCACGACGGCATCCGCCGGCGGAGCCAATGACGGGCCCGCGGGTCCGGGATCGACGCGCGGGGGCGCGGGGCGGTCGGGATCGTGGACGAGCCACTCGCACCACGGGAGCTTCGGCGTGTCCTTGTATCCAAAATATCCCGACCCGTCGCGGGCCTTGATGAGCTCGGGATTGGTCGCCCCTCCGGCGGCGGCCGGCGCGAGGAGCAGAAGGGCGAGGGCGGGTTGGACGAGCCGGCGCATGGGCGATGGCGCAGGTGTGTTTAGGCGAAGAGCTTGGTGACGGCCTTGGCCTTCACGAGCTCGCGCGGTTGGTTGAGATGATTGTAGACGATCGTCTCCGGATCGATGCCGAACGCGTGGTAGATCGTGGCGAGCAGCTCGGTGGGGTGCACGGGATCACTCGACGGCGCGGAGGCGGTCTTGTCGGACTCGCCGTGGACGTAGCCGCGCCGGATGCCGGCGCCGGCGATCAGGGCGGTGTAACAGTAGGGCCAGTGATCGCGGCCGTCGGCGCTATTGTTGTTGCCGGAGGTGCTGACGCCGCGCTCGGGGCTGCGGCCGAATTCACCGAGGGCGACGACGAGCGTCTCGCTGAGGAGTCCGCGTTGGTCGAGATCCTCGAAGAGCGCGCTGAGGCCCTGGTCGAGCATCGGGCCGGACTTATCCTTCATGCGCTCGGTGAGGCCTTGGTGGTGGTCCCACGAGTGGTTGTCGGAGTTGGCAACCTTGGGCCAGATGACCTCGACGACGCGGGTGCCGGCCTCGACGAGGCGGCGGGCGAGGAGCAGGCTTTGCCCGAAGGTGTTGCGACCGTAGCGGTCGCGGAGTTTCTCGCCCTCGGAGGCGAGGGCGAAGGCCTCGCGGGCGCGGCCCGAAACGATGAGGTTGAGGGCGCGCTGATAGTATTCGTCGAGATTGTAGGACGCCGTGGCTTTCTCGATGTCAGGCATCGCGGCGTCGATCGACTCGCGCAGACGTGCGCGGCGCTCGAGACGCTGGGCGAAAACCTCTTGCGGCAGTTTGAGGTCGTCGGTGCGGATGCGCTCGAGCTTGGCCATGTCGAGGTCGTCCCCATCCGGGTAGAGCGTGTACGGGTCGTACGACTTGCCGAGGAAGCCGGCGGTGCCGCCCTTGCCGACGACGTTGGACTCCTGCAACGGACGCGGGAGCATGACGAACGGCAGCATCGGCTGGTCGACCGGCTTCAGGCGGACGATGTTGGAACCGAAGTTGGGGAAGTCCTTCGCGTTCGGCGGCTCGAGCTGGCCGGAAGGGCTGACCTTGTCGGTCGTGTAGCCCGTCATGATCTGGTAGATGGCCGCCGTGTGGTTGAAGAGCCCGTTCGGCGTGTAGCTCATCGAGCGGATCATGGTGAACTTGTCGTTCACCTTCGCGAGTTGCGGGATGATCTCGGTGAAGTTCACACCCGGGATACGGGTCGGGATCGGTTTGAACGCGCTGCGGATCTTTTCGGGCACGTTCTCCTTCGGATCCCACAAGTCGATGTGCGAAGGACCGCCCTGCAGGTAGACCATGATGACGCTCTTGGCCTTGCCCCAGCCGGGACCGCCATGGCGCGCAGCCGTCGTGCCCGGGGTCTGGGCGTTGAGTCGGAGCATCTGGCCGAGCGAAAGGCCGAGGATGCTGGAACCGCCGACGCGCAGGAGGTCGCGGCGGGTCATTTTCGCATGGGTGTCGCAGAGGTCGGTGTTCAGTCCACCGGGAAGACGGATCATGGCGGGGCCTTTCTTAGGGGGAGGGGTGCTAGCGGTTGAAGAGGAACGCGGGTGTGTTGACGAGTGCCCACGCGAGGTCCTGCACGCCGGTGAGACGGCGGTCGGCGACCTGGCGGGTGCTGAGTTCGGCGTCGGCGCGGAGCTGGGCGAGGACGGGATCGACGGGCACGGGTTTCTCGGCGGCGGCGAGCTCGACCTTCAGCTTGGCGAGTTCCGGATCCTCGGGCACCGGCTGGCGGGCGGTGAACAGGGCCTGCCCGAGCTTGCGGAGGGCGGCGTCGTTCTCGCGCTGGAAGGCGGCGATGGCGGTGACCTGCACGGTGTTCCGTTCCGCGGCGGGAACGGCGAGCGCCGCGGCGACATCGGCCGGCACCCCGTGCTCGAGCGCCTCCTCCGACGTCGTGTACCAGAGCCGGAAGCGGCCGATCAGGTAGGTATCGCGGAAGCGTTGCTGCAGGAAGATCTGGAAGCGCGCGCCCTTCTCGTCGCCCACGGGGGAGGGGAACGCGAAGCGCGCCCAGTGGGGCTCCCCGGGCCGGCCACCGACCGCCCAACCGTCGCGACCGGCGTCGGCCTTGAGGTTGATCGCGTTGAAGACGTCGTAGTTGGCCTGCGTGAAATCAGCGCGGGCGGCGCGGAACTCGGCGTCCTTGAACTCGCGGTCGCCCCCCTTGTCGTTCCACTTGGTGAAGAACTCGCTGAGGACGAAATTTCCATCGCGCGCCAGGCCCGGACCGAAGCGCGGCAGACTCTCGTGCGGCAGGACTTCGAGGATGAGCGCGGTGACCTTTCCGTGCAGCGACTCCGCGTTGAACGTGTAATCCTGCAGGCCGTTCACCGGACCGACCGCGAGGTAGGAATTGTCCGGCAGCAGCTCCAGTCGGCCACCGTTGGTGACGTTCACGGTGTTGATGACGAGCGGGTGCCACACGGTGCCGGTGCGGCACTCGGCGAGGGATTCCTCGAACGCCGCGCGGCGCCCCGGCAGCAGGGCCTCGTGGTCGGTGAGAGCCTTCTCGGCGGCGGCGATGCGTTCCTCGCGTTTGCGCGCGGCGTCGGCGGCCTGCGGTGCGACCGCGATCTGGCGGGCCTCGACCTTTGCGCGCGCGGCGGCGATCGCATCGGTGCGGCGGCGCTCCTTCTCCGCGCTGATCGGCGCCCACCAGCGTTCGCGCTCGGCGAGCTTTTCACTCAGACCCCGGTGCTCGGAATCGATGGTGCGCCACGAGTCCAGCGCGGTCGCGGCCTCCTTGTCCGTGGCGTGGCGGCCGAGTGTGCGGAGAAAGATCTCATCCACGAGCTTTCGGTCGTCGGAAACCTGCGCCACCAACGCCGCGAGGTCGTTCTTCCGGTCGTTGATCGCGCCGGAGACGGTGGATCCGCTGAGCAGCGCCATCACGGAGCCGAGCCCGAGGTCCCTGGTGCGCTCACACTCGCAGGCCGATTCGCGCGGTGGGCGGCCGAGGCTGGCGAGAAAGCCGCTTTGCACGTCGATCGCCGAGTCAGGCAGCTGAGCGGCGCGCGTACCGGGTTTCACGCCGGGGAACTCGGGGGTGGCGCCGGTGGCCTTGAACACCGAGTCGAGCAGCACTTCGGCCGGCAGGCGGCGCGCCAAAGCGTGGGAATAATTGACGTTGTCGTCGGAGTTCCAGCGGTGCGTGGCGAGCGAGAGCTGGTACGTGCGCGACTTGGAGATCAGCGCCTGCAGCTTCCGCACGTCGAAGCCGCCCCGGATGAACTCTTCCGTGAGCCACGCGAGGAGCTCGGGATTGGAGGGCGGATTGCCCGCTCGGATGTCATCGATCGGCTCGATGAGCCCCACGCCCGTGAGATAGCCCCACATGCGATTGACGTAGCTGAGCGCGAAATAGCGGTTGTCGGGTGATGTCATCCAGGCGGCCAGCTGGTCGCGGCGTCCCAGTTTTTCGCCCGCGGGCGGCGTGAACTTGGCGGGGTAGGGGAACGCGGGCGGGGTCTCCTCGCCGGTGCGATCGTGACGGATCTCGCCCTCCGGTTTCTCCGACACCACCTCGTAGAGCGGTTTCGCGCCCTCGACCGCGGTGCCGGCGATGGTGCGCGCGCCCGATTGCGGGTCGCGCTTGAGGTCGACGCGCGCGAAGTACGCCGAAAGGTCGTAGTACTGGTCCTGCGTCCAGCGCTCGAACGGATGATCGTGGCACTTGTTGCAGTTGAACCGGGTGGCGAGGAACAGGTGCGTGGTGTTCTCCATCGTCTCCGTCGGCGTGCGGAGTATCTTGTAGTAGCTGGCCGCGGGGTTTTCGCGGTTGGATCCCGACGCGGTGAGGATCTTCCGCGCGAACACATCGTAAGGAGTGTTGGCGGCGATCTCACCGCGGATCCACTCGCGGAACTGGCGCGCGCCTTCCTCGCCGAGGAACTTCCGGTTCACCTGCAGCAGGTCGGCCCATTTGTTGGCCCAGTGGTCGACGTAGTCGGCGGATCCGATCAGGCGGTCGATCACCGCGTCGCGCTTCTCGCGCACCGGCCGTTGGTCGGCGAGGAACGCGCGCACCTCCTCGGCCGAGGGCGGCAGGCCCGTGAGGTCCAAGTGCACGCGGCGCAGGAAATCGGCGTCGGCGCTCAGCTCCGACGGAAGGATCTTCATGCGGCGCCACTTCGCCGCGATGAACTCGTCGATGCGGTTCCATTTCTCGGGCTCGCGCCACTCGAAGCCGGCGCGGTCGCCCATGACCGTGACCGTCGTCGCCGCATACGCGCCCTCGAACCGCGCGAGGAGCGGCGCCTCGCCGCGGCGGAGCGTGCGCACCAGCCCGCCGCGCTCGATCACGGCCACGTCCTGGTTGCCCGACTCGATGAAGCCCTCCGCCGTGACGTCGCGGCGGCGGCCGTCGGCGTACGTCGCGATGATCCGCATCTGCTGGCGGGAACCGACGCGCTGCAGCACGGGATCGCGCGGCGTGACCTCGATCGAGGTCACGCGCGGCGAAGCGAGGTCGAGTTTCGCGCCGCCGGCGATCCACGCGCGGAGGATGCGGTAGTATTTGTCGTCGTACGCCGTGCGCTGTCCGCCCTCGTGCGGCACGGCGCCGGTGGCCTTGAGCAGCATGAGCGAGTCGTCGGGCGAGGCGAGGTTCACGCGCCGGCCGGCGTGGTCGTCGACGAGCGAGCGCACGTCTAACTCGGGATCGTAGCCGCGGAGCGAGAGTTTGAAACCGGCCTTGCCGTCCTTGGAACCGTGGCACGGGCCTGAGCTGCATCCGAGCTGGTTGAGCACCGGGTTCACGTCGCGGAGAAAATCCACCTTCGCGGCCGGATCGTGATTCACGACCTCGAGCGCGGCGCGCGCGGTGCGGCCGCCCAGGCTGGCCTCGAGCTCCGCGCGGCCGTTGCCGGCGGCGTTGACGAGGCCGGTGGGGGATACCGCCGCGACCTTGTTATCGACCGTGAGACGGGCGAGACGCGTGGCGTCGACGCGGGTGCCGTCGGCCAACTCGGCGGTGATGAGGATCTGCGCGGCGTCGAACGCGCCGTCTAGCTTCACCGCGGCGGGCGCGATCTCGAGCGCGCGAATGACCGCTCCGGCGGGAAGCGCCTCGGGCTCGGGTGGGTTGAGGGCGGCGGGCGCGGCGGCGACCGTTCGCGCGAATAGAAGCGCGGCGGCAAGCCGCAGGAACAGGGGCGAAAGGGGCTTCATGCGGACGGTAAAACGGTTCAGCGGCCGAGGGAGACGGCGGCACCGGCGAGCGGCACGGGGACGAATTCTCCAGCGACGACGCCATCGGCCGCACGGATGAAACGCACGCGGCCGTCTTCTCCCGCGGCCGCCACGCGGGCGCCGTCGGGGCTGAAGGCCACCGCGTACATCGCGGTGGGGAAATCGGCGGCGGCCGTGCGTGTGGTGCCGCGGGTGGTGAACTCCTCGATGGCTTTCTTCTCCTCGGCGGAGTAGGTGGTCGCGACTTTCGTGTAGGCCTTGAGGATGTTCTCGGGGATCGCGGTGTCGTGCTCACCCGCGAAGAAATGAACCGCGCCGCGGCCGTTGAGACTGCTGGCGGCGGCGATAAGTCGGCCGTCGGGCGAGTAGTCGACCGCGAACACACGACCCTCCATAGCGGGAAAGCGGCGGAGGAGGTTGGCGTTGTCGCCGATCTTCCGCGCGGCCTGGCGGAACACCAGGTAGAGCTGCGGGACGCCGTCGGCCCCGCCGATCACTACCTCGTCGCGCCCCGGCCGGCGCGCGATGGCGTGCAGTCCACCCCGCAACGCGCCGGGCGTGATCGAGGTGATGTTGTCGACGAAGCGCTGCGTCTCGACCTCGGTGAGCTTGGTGCTCATGTCCCGCCCGACCGACATGACGTGGGATCCGTCCTGGCTGAAGACCGTGCCCAGCACCCAGTCGTTGTGGGAGCCTTGGTAGAGAACCTGTTCTCCGGTGCGGGAATCGACCGCCCGCAGGGTGTTGTCGGGGCAGCCAAACGCCACCAGCCGTCCGTCCGGCGACCAGCTCACGCCGTAGACGGTGTCGTATCCGACCGGTACCGACAGCGTGAGCTTGCGCTGCGCGACGTCCCACACCTGCACCTCGCCCATGCGCGCGGGCAGGCCGCCGGCGACCGCGAGACGCGAACCGTCGGGGGAGAATTTAACCGACTCGATGCGCTCCGAGATGCCGACGAGGCGCGCGACGAGCCCGCCGCCGTCGGCCCGGTGCAGGAGCACCTCGTGGAAACCGGCGACGGCGATGAGCGTGCCGTCGGGCGAGAAGGAGAGGGAGGTGATGACCGGCGGCCGCAGGTAGACAGGTGGGTGCTCGGCGTCGATCCGCTGCACCGCGTTGCGGGGCGTGTCGTCCGCCGCGCCCTCGGCGATCCAGCGGCGCACCAGCGCGACGTGCTCGGGTTTCAGCGGCGCCTTGTCCTTTGGCATCTCGGCCTCGCCGTCCTTCGGGGTGATCGAGGCCAGCAGAGCGCTCGCCTCGGGTTTGCCGGCCACGACGGCCGGGTGGCCGCTCTCTCCGCCGGCGAGCAGTTTGGCGAAGTCCGTCATCACGTAGCCGCCTTTCGCCTTGGCCGGCTGGTGACAGCCCTGACAATGGGCCTGGAAGACCGGCCGCACCTGCTTCCAGTAGCTGACCGGTTGGCCGGAGTCTTCCTCGGCCTTCGCCGGCGGCGCGGCGGCGGGCAGCGGAACG
>JAURJO010000344.1 GCA_030832235.1 Verrucomicrobiota bacterium | reverse complement strand
TGGCTCTACCACTACAACTACGAGAAGCAGTTCCCCTACACGCCGAACGTCCGCGCGGTCCGCACCGAATCCTGGAAGTATTCCCGCTCTCCGCACGGCGACGGCGGTCCCGACCGCCACCGGTCCGAGCTCTACAACATCGAGTTCGACCCCGAGGAGCGCCGCAACCTGATCGACCACCCGCGCTACGCCGGCGTTGTCGCCGAGATGCAGCGCGAGTTGCTCAAGGCCATGCGCGAGGTCGGACTGACGCCGGAGAACGACCGGATGCCGGTCGACGCCGGCATCAAGCAGGAACTCCCCGACCAGAAAATCCGCTGAGTCCGCCCCCATGAAAAGAGCCATCATCCTTCTCGCCGCCGTCGCCGCCGGCCTCACCACCGCCACCGCCCGCCCGCCGAACATCGTGCTGATTTTCGCCGACGATCTCGGCTGGAAGGACGTCGGTTACCAAGGCAACGACTTTCACGAGACGCCGAACCTCGACCGGCTGGCGACGCAGGGCATGGTCTTCTCCGCCGCCTACGCCGGCGCCGGCAATTGCGCCCCGAGCCGCGCGTGCCTGCTCTCGGGCAACTACACCCCGCGACACCACGTGTACGCGGTGCAAAGCACGGACCGTGGTCCGAAGGAGTTCCAGCGGCTGGTGCCCATCCCCAACCGCAGCGGACTCGCCAAGGACAACGTCACCATGGCCGACGCCCTCAAGGCCGCCGGCTACGCCACCGGCATCTTCGGCAAATGGCACCTCGATGGACCCGAGGGCGCCGAACCCGGCGAGCAGGGCTTCGACACCGTTCATCAGTCCTATCACGGCTGGGGAGAGGAAAAAGCGAAGGATGCCACGAATCCCAAGGGCATCTTCTCCCTCACCCGCGGCGCCTGCGCATTCATGGAGAAGAACCGCGACCGACCGTTCTTTGTCTACCTGCCCCACTACGCCATCCACACCGCCCTCGAGGCGAAGCCGGAGACGCTGGAGAAATTCAAACGCAAGAAACCTGGCGTGCAGCACAACAACGCGCTCTACGCCGCCTGCCTCAACGACCTCGATGCCGGTATCGGCATCCTCCTCGCGAAACTCGACGAGCTCGGGCTCGAGCGCGATACGCTGGTCGTCTTCACCAGCGACAACGGCGGCACCCAGGCCTCGTCGCAGGAGCCGCTCCGCGGCAACAAGGGCGGCTACTACGAGGGCGGCATCCGTGAACCGTTCATCGCCCGCTGGCCCGGGGTCATCCGGCCCGGCAGCCGTAGCGACACGCCCGTCATCAATCTCGACCTCTATCCGACGTTCCTCGCCGCCGCTGGCGCGACGGCGCCCGCCGGCAAGATGCTCGACGGCGAGTCCTTGCTCCCGCTGTTCCGCGGCGACGGAGCACTTAAACGGCGGGCGATCTTCTGGCACTTTCCCGGTTACTTGAACCAGCCGGTCATCCGCGGCCGCGACATCGACGTGCGCGACGGCTTCCGCAGCCGACCGGTGACAGTCATGAACGAGGGCGGGTGGAAACTGCACCTCTTCCACGAAGAATGGCAGCTCGACGGCGGCCGCGCGCGGATCGACACCAACCGGGCCGTCGAACTCTACGACCTCAACACCGATCTCGGTGAGCGCACCGACCTCGCGCGCAGCAATCCGGCCAAACGCGAGGAGATGCTCGACCGTCTGCTCGCGTGGATGAAAGACACCGGCGCGCTGGTTCCCTCGGAGCGCAATCCGCAGTATACTCCTCCCGCTCCCGACGCCGCCCCGGCTAAGGCCAAGAAAAAGGTGAAATCAGAATAGTTTTCCGCCCCATGAACCCCCGACTCCTGCTCGTTGTCCTCGCTCTGCTGACACCGCTTGCCGCGCCCGCGGCACCGGCGCGCCAGCCGAACCTGATCTGGATCATGGCCGACGATCTCGGCTACGGGGACCTCGGCTGCTACGGCCAGAAGGTCACCGCTACGCCACACCTCGACCGGATGGCGAGCGAGGGCCTCAAGTTCACGCAATTCTACGCCGGAGCGACCGTCTGCGCCCCGTCGCGGAGCGTGCTCATGACCGGCCGCCACCACGGCCGCACGCGCGTGCGCGGCAACGCGGGCACCACCAACCCGGCGGCGCAGGCCCTCCGCGAGGGCGACGCAACGGTCGCCGGCGCGTTGCAGTCCGCCGGCTACGCCACCGCGCTGATCGGAAAATGGGGACTCGGTGATATCGGCGCCGCCGAAGGCGGTCTGCCGCGCCGTCACGGGTTCGGCTACTTCTTCGGCTACCTCAACCAGACGCACGCCCACAACCACTTCCCCGCGTTTCTCTGGCGCAACGAGGAGCGGATCACGCTGCCCAACAAGGTCACGCCGGTCGGCCCGGTTCCCGGCGCCGGCTACGCGACGGAGGCCGTGGTGTTCGCCGATGACCTCTTCGCCGACGAGGCCCTCAAGTTCGTCGCGAACCACCAGCAACGGCCGTTTTTCCTCTACTGGAGCATGGTGATCCCGCACGCGAACAACGAGCGCACCCGCGAGCTCAAGAACGGCGCGCACGTGCCCGACTTCGGACCCTACGCCGGTAAGGACTGGCCCGAGCCGGACAAAGGTCAGGCCGCGATGATCACGCGGATGGACAGCTACGTGGGCCGCATGCTCGCCCAGCTCCGTCAGCTCGGTCTCGCCGAGAACACCCTGGTGATCTTCACGAGCGACAACGGCCCGCACAACGAGAGCAACCATGACCTGTCGCGCTTCCAACCCGGCGGCCCGCTGAACGGCATCAAGCGCAGTCTCACGGACGGCGGCATCCGCGTGCCCGCGATCGCCTGGTGGCCGGGCACCGTGAAGCCCGGGACGGAGAGTCGGCACGTCGCGTACTTCGGCGACTGGTTCGCCACCGCCGCCGAACTGGCCGGCACCGCGGCGCCCGCCGGTCTGGATTCCGTGAGCTTCGCGCCGACCCTGCGCGGCGCGGCCAAGCAACCCGGACACGAGTTTCTCTACTGGGAGTTCCACGAACGCGGTTTCAGCCAGGCCGCACTCTACCAGGGGCGCTGGAAAGGCATCCGCGAACGCTCCCTTTCCGCCGCCGTCGCGCTCTATGATCTGCAGAACGACATCGAGGAGAAGAAGAACGTCGCCGCACGCCACCCCGAGATCGCCGCGCGCATCGACGCCTACCTGAAAACCGCTCGTCTGGAGTCAGCCGAGTGGGCCCCGCGCGAAGAAGGCCAGGGCAAGAACGCGAAAAAGTGACGCGCGAAGTCCGCGCTGGGCGTGGCGAGTGAAAGCCTCTGCCTTTCGTGGCCTCGGTGCGTTTTGTGGTGGCCCCGCCTACCCGCACTCCGCGTCCTGCCGGTCTTCCGTCGCTTGGCCCTTGGTCCCTTGGACCTTTTCCGGGTGACCGACCGGGAGGTGGTGCGAATGCCGGGAGTCGAACCCGGATCAATGGCTTCGGAGGCCACTACACTATCCATTGTGCTACATTCGCGACGGCCGGCCCGCATGAAGCGCCCGCCCGCGGGGAGCGTCAAGCCCGCGGTCGAAGGCAGCCCGGGTTGTCGCGCCCTGTGTATCCAACCGGCGCAACAGCGCCTGGCCCCTGCTGTAATCTGGTCGGACGAAAAATCCGCGGCGTGATGCGCGGCACAGCGCGCCGGCCGATTTGGCCCCAAAAAAAGGACCGGGGAATTTTCCCGGTCCTTTGCTGCGCGGGCCCCGCGGCCTCGACGCGGTGCTGAGTCCTGCTCAGGTCAGCGGCACCGTCTGGATCGTCTTGAGGATCCGGCCGGCCACGAGATACGGGTCGGCGGCGGAGTTCGGACGACGATCCTCAAGGTAGCCCTTGTAGCCGTTGTTGACGAAGCTGTGCGGCACGCGGATCGACGCGCCGCGGTCGGCGACGCCGTAGCTGAACTTGTCGATCGACTGCGTCTCGTGCAGGCCGGTGAGACGGAGGTGGTTCTCCGGTCCGTAGACCGCAATGTGCTCGTCCATGTGCTTGGCAAAGGCGGCCATGAGCTTCTCGAAGTAGGCTTTACCTCCCACCTCTCGCATGTGCTTCGTGGAGAAGTTGGCGTGCATGCCGGAACCGTTCCAATCGAGCGGGGAGTCGAAGGGCCCGCGGATCGGCTTACAGCGCCACTCCACGTCGATGCCGTACTTTTCGCACAGGCGGGACATGATGTAGCGAGCGACCCACATCTGGTCGGCGGCGCTCTTCGAGCCCTTGCCGAAGATCTGGAACTCCCACTGGCCCTTGGCGACCTCGGCATTGATGCCCTCGAGGTTGATGCCGGCGTCGAGGCAGATGTCGATGTGCTGCTCGACAATCTCACGAGCAAAGGAGCCAACGTTCTTGAAGCCGACACCGGTGTAGTACGGGCCCTGCGGCTCGGGGAAGCCGCCCGCCGGGAAACCGAGGGGGGAGCCATCCTTGAAGAAGAAGTACTCCTGTTCGAAACCGAACCAGGTGTCCGGATCGTCAGGGATCGTCGCACGGGAGTTGGAGGGATGAGCGGCGCCGGTGTGGAGGAAGGTCTCGCACATCACGAGTACGCCATTCTTGCGGGTGGAGTCGGGGAAGACCGCGACAGGCTTGAGCACGATGTCCGAGCTCTTGCCCTCCGCCTGACGTGTCGAGCTGCCGTCAAAGCCCCAGGCGGGCAATTCCGCGAGCTTGGGGAACGCGGAGAATTCCTTGATCTGCGTCTTGCTGCGCAGGTTGGCCAGCGGCGTGTAGCCATCGAGCCAGATGTATTCCAGTTTGTACTTCGGCATAAGGGTGTGCGGATGAGGTTACAGGGTTTTGGCACCGGATCCGCACCGCCCGGCGAAACCGGACAGCACGGAACAGGAAACCACCGACGAGAGAGCAGCAAACGTGCCAGAAGCAACCCGAAGTTCGGGGAATTTCCACCTCCGCCGTCGCCTCCCGTTTCGGACACCCGGCACCCGGACCTTCCGTGGCTTGCCAGCGCGGAGCGTCACGCAAACCCTTCACCCGTCGCATGGAGCAAATCAAGAACACCGGACGCGCCACCGTGCGCATCGGCTACGACGGCCGGGTGCACAAGACGTTCCGCGGTCAGCGCGCCCGCGAGCGGTTCGATCATGAGGTCCGGGTGCTGAGGTATCTGGAGGAAAGAGGATGCCCTTTCGTGCCCCGCCTCATCTCCGTGGAGCCGGAGCAACTGTACATGGTCACGAGCAATTGCGGCCGGCGCGTCGATCATCTGGCCCCCGAACGCCAGCGGGAGCTCTTTGCCGAGCTCGAGACCTATGGAGTACGCCATGAGGACCGCGAGATGCGCAACATCACCTACCGCGTCGCGGATGGCAGGTTCTGCATCATCGACTTCGAGTTCGCGACGATCCTCGACGACGGCACCGGACGGCCGGTAACCCTCACGCCCTGAGCCATGAGCACCCCGTCTCCCTCAACCGGCCAACCCGCGGAGCGCTCCGCCTCGCCGGATGTCCGCTGGTCCGGGCTCACCCACGTCGGGCGCGTGCGCACCAACAACGAGGATGTTTTTCTCGCCCTCGCCGTGGACGGCCACGAAGTGCGCTACCTCGGCAAGACCGGCCGCGCGTCCCTCGGCGCGAGCGATTTTGTCTTTGCCGTGAGCGACGGCATGGGCGGCGCCAAGTCCGGTGAATTCGCCAGCCGGATCACGGTAGACCGGGTAACGCGGCTTTTCCCGCGCGCGTTCAGACTCTCCGCCGCCGGCATGGGGATGGGCTTCGCCGACGTGCTCGGTGAATTGATAACCGAGATCCACGATGACCTTTCTCGCCTAGGACGCTCCTACGAGGAATGCGCCGGCATGGGCGCGACCCTCAGTCTCGCTTGGGTCACTCCAGAGTGGCTTTATTTCGCCCATCTCGGTGACAGCCGCATTTATTACCTGCCGCAGGAAGGAGCGATGACCCAGGTCACGCACGACCACAGCCATGTCGGCTGGCTGCGCCGCACCGGCCGCATCAACGAACGCGAGGCGCGCACTCACCCGCGTCGCAACGCGCTCCAGCAGGCGCTCGGTGCCGGCCACCAGATCCTGGAGCCCCACATCGGCGCCATCGGCCACCGCCCGGGCGACCGCTTTCTGATCTGCTCTGATGGCCTCGTCGACGGACTCTGGGACCGGCGGATCGAGGAATTGCTGCGCGAAACCCGGACCGGGGATGCCGACGCCAATCACGCGCAGGTACTCGTGAATGAGTCCGTCGATGCCTCCGGCCGAGACAACACGACCGCGGTCGTGATCGACATCGCTTCGCCCGCAATGCCGGCGTGAGCACGTTCCTATTTGTCTACGGCACCCTGAAGCGCGGCTGCTGCAACCACGCGCACCTCGCCGGCCAGCGCTTCGTCGGCGAGGCCCGCACTTTGCCCGGCCACCGCCTCCACGACATGGGCGGTTACCCGGGCTTGGTCACCGCCGCGGGAGAGCCCGGCAACGTGGAGGGCGAAGTTTGGTCAGTGGACCCCAAAGCCCTCACTCACCTCGACGCGTTTGAGGGGGTGGCCGAAGGCCTGTACCGCCGAGAGCCCATCGCCCTCCAACCTCCCTTCGCCGACCAAGCGATCGAGGCCTACTGGCCCGTCGGCCCGATCGAGAATTTCCCCGTGGTGGGAACCGTTTGGCGTGAGGTTTCCCGCGGAACGGATCCGGAAGACCAGCGAGACATGGGAGACGACTGAGACCGCGAATAGGAGGTCACCACCCAACATGGGAAAAGGACCAAGGGACCAATCGACCAACGGACGGGACGGAAGGCCGGGCTACCACGAAACACACCAAAGCCACGAAAGGCGGACGCGGCGGGACGAAGTGAAATTATGCCGCGGCACGTCGATCCCCTTCGTGTCTTTGGTGTGTTTCGTGGTGGCCTCCCGATCCGTGTGCATCCGTGGTTGCTCACCCGCGAAGCGAGTCGGGAGCCCGTAACGACCTGATCGCGTTTTGAACAGAAGGCCGGTAAGATCGAAGAGGCCTGCGGCAGTTCCTCATCCGCGCCATCAGCGAAATCCGCGGTTAAAACGCGGAGCTTTTCGGAACAGCCTCAGCCCGTCGTGGTTTCGGAATGATCCGCGGCGAACGGCC
>JAURJO010000343.1 GCA_030832235.1 Verrucomicrobiota bacterium | reverse complement strand
GAGTGGTCCCAGGTGACGGGAAGGTTCTCGCCGGTGTCGCGTCGGTAGAGCCGGGCGAGCTCGGAAAACTTTTCCGGGGTCTCCGTCGCAGTGTCGCGATGCGTCTCAAACATCACAGTCACACCGAGGCTGCGTCCGAATTTCACCAATTGCGCCGCGGCGCGCGCGGCGGCGGCAGGCGGCGTGTCGTGCCGCAAAAGGTGCACGTTGATCAACCGGGTTCCGGCGCGGGCCTGCGCGCTCAGCAGTTTCCTTCCGGTCGCCAGATCCGGCGCGGCGAGTCCGCCGGTGAGCACGAGTCCGAGGCGACGAGCTTCGCGCGCAATCTTCGGAGTGACCTCGGTGTAGATGCCCTCGAAACCGGCCTCGCGCATCGCGCGGAGCTGGCGGACCTGGTTCCACGGGCGTTTCGGCGAGGGATAGCCGATCATCGACCAAGTGGCGGCGCAGAGGATCAGGCGGGGGGCGGGGCGCGGGGACGGCATGCGCGGGAGACGAAAACGGAGGTTGAAGCGGAAAAACGCGGCGAGCTTATTCGGGCGCCGCATGCTCCGCGATGCCCTGCAACTCCGAGTCGCCGAACGCGAGCTCACCCTTGTCACCGCGGCAGGCTCGGAGCTCTGGCGGTATTGTTTTTCACCCGGCACGCCGGCGGACGAATCGCGCCGCCCGTATTTTCATCCGGTGCGCTCGCTGGCGGGCGACATGCTCACGAATTTCCGCCCGAACGACCACGCGTGGCACCACGGGCTCAGTCTCACGCTCGGTAGCGCGGGCGGGGTTAACTTCTGGGGCGGGCCTTCGTACCGGCCGGCGGACGGTTACAAACTGCGCGCCGACCACGGGGAACAAGTTCACCGGGGTTGGAGCGCGCTCACGGCGGAGCGGATTGACGAGGAGCTGGATTGGCTCGAGGTCGCCTCGGGGCGGGTGCTCCTGCAGGAGCGGCGGAGCCTCGAGACCGCGGTGATTGAAGGCGGCTGGAGCCTGCGCTGGCGGAGTGAATTGGTGAACGCGACCGGTGCGACGCTGACACTAGGAAACTTCCACGCTTCCCAGGGGCTCGCGGGATCTCATTACACCGGGCTGCAGTTCCGCGGAGCGCGCGACTTGTTGGATCAGCACGGCGACCTCGCGATCGGGATGCGCGGGGACGGCGGGCGGGAAGGGGAGGCGGCGGTGCACGGCGCGCCCGGTTCGTGGCTCGAGTGGAGTTGCCAGCACGATGGTTCTCTGCGCCGCACGCGGATTCGCTTCGAAAGCCTGATCGGTCCGATCCCGTGGTTTGTGCGCGCCGGCAACCCGCTCGTCGCTTTCGCGTTTCATCGCGAGCACACGCGATCGCTCGCCGCCGGCGAGACATTGCTTTTGGATCACCGCCTGTCCTTCCTCGCGGCATGAATTCCGAGCGTCGGACATTCCTGCGGCAGACGATGATGGGGGCGGCGGGCCTCGGCCTTGCCACGCGTGCCGCCAGTGCGACGGTCGCCGCGGAGTTGCCGGCTTTCGACACGGCGAAGCCCGACGCCTACTGGGAGGCGGTGCGGGCGCTTTATCCGCTTTCGCCCGATCTGAAGTATTTCAACACCGGTGGGCTCGGCCCTGCGGCCTCCCCGGTGCTGGCGCGCACCGAGGAGATCACGCGTCGCCTGCAGTCCAAGGTGGAGCACGGTCACGATCTGCTCGCCGGCGCGCGGGCGACGCTCGCGCGATTTCTAGGAGCCGACCCGGCGGAGATCTCCTTCGTGCGCAATGCCACCGAGGGGAACTCGATCGTCGCTACCGGGCTCAAGCTCGGCGCTGGCGACGAGGTGATCTTCGAATCCCACGCGCATCCGGGCGGCTGGTACCCGTGGGCGCAGCAACAGCGCTTACGGGGCGTCGTGGTGAAGACCTTCGATCCGGATCCGAAAGATCCTGCGGGTAATGTCGCCCGGATCCGCGCGCTTTGCACGGCCCGCACCCGCGTCGTGCAGGTTTCGCACGTCACGGCGCCGACGGGGATCGTCATGCCGGTGGACGAGATTGTGCGCCTCTGCCGCGAGCGCGGAATCTGGTGTCACTTGGACGGCGCGCAATCGGCGGGCATGATCCCGTTTTCGCTGCACGCCATCGGTTGCGATTCGTACGCGACGAGCGGCCACAAATGGATGGGCGGGCCGCTCGAGACCGGCGTGCTCTACGTGCGCAAGGAGCGTCAGGACGAGGTCGCCCCCGTTCATGTCGGTTCCTACTCGGGCGATCTCGACGAGGTGACCGGAGAGCTTGGCATCGCCAAAGACGCGATGCGTTACGAGTATGGCACGCGCACTCCGGCGGCGCCGCTCGGCCTCGCCGCGGCGGCGGAACTGCAGGAGCGGATCGGACGGGACCGGGTTTTCGCCCACGGGCGCGCCCTCGCGAAGCACTTTATCGCGCGTCTGGCCCCGGTCCCGGGAGTCGAGATCCTATCGCCGGTGGACGGACCTCTCGCTGGGTCGATGGTTACGTTCCGCACGTCGATCATGCCGTACGACGTGTTGTTCAAGCGGCTGTTCTACAGCCACGGATTCCGCTGTCGGCCGGTGAGCGAGCAGAAACTCAACGCCCTGCGGGTCTCGATGCACGTTTTCAACACGCCGGCGGAGTGCGACGCCCTCGCCGAGACCGCCGCCGACATCCTGCGGCGCGCGTGATGGCCGGGTTACTCGACCTCGACCACCATCTCGATCTCGACGACCGCGCCGAGCGGCAACGACGCGACACCGAGGGCCGCGCGCGCGTGCTTCCCGCGTTCGCCGAAGACCGCGACCAGCAGGTCGGAGCAGCCGTTCATCACCTGGGGCTGTTCCTTGAAGTCATCGACCGCGTTGACGAACCCGCCCACGCGCACGATCCGCTTCACCCGGGAAAGTTCGCCGATCTCCGCCTTGAGGGTGGCGATCAACGCGAGGGCGGTCTGCCGGGCGGCCTGGTTGGCCGAGGCCACGGTGGCGTCGCGGCCTACTTTTCCGGTCATCACCGAGCCCTTGTCGTCACGCGGGATGTGACCGGCGAGGAAGACGAGATTCCCGCTGCGCACGGCGGAGACGTAGTTGGCGATCGGTTTGCCCACCGCGGGGAGCTTCGCGCCGAGGGCGGCTATCCGGGACTCGGGCGTGGCGGGAGCGTCGGCCGCCGGCAGCGCGGCGGCGAGGGACGCGAACAGGACGGTGGCGAGAAGGGTGCGGGGAAGGTTCATGGCGACACTTTGATTTCATGAAACGGGTTCTACCAATTCTTTTCCTGTTTTCGTCCGGGATCTTGGCGGTTGACGCCGGGGAGCCGGCCAAGCCGGGCCCGGCCGAGGCGGCGCACGCCTTCCTGCAGCGGCTTTGTGACGACATCGGGCCGCGCGTCACCGGTTCCGCCGGCAACGCGGCGGCGCTGGATCGCGTTGAGGCCGAGTTGCGCGCGATGGGTTATGCGCCCAAGCGGGATCGGTTCACGATGCCGGGCTGGAGGCGCGGCGAGGACCGCGCGGACATGATCGCGCCGTTCGCGCGGCGTTTGCGCATCGCGGCGCTCGGCTACTCGCAGGCGCATCCGGCTTTCGAGGCGGAGGTCGTGAATGTCGGTAACGGTCGGCCGCAGGATTACCCCGTCGGCGACCTGAAGGGGCGAATCGGGTTGCTCGGGCATGGGTCTCCGCTGCAAGCGAGCGACTACCTCGCGGCCGCTTCCACGCGCGGCCTTCGCGGACTCCTTTTTGTAAATCGCGAGGGCGGGGGACAATTGCTGGCACGAACCGCGAGTTTCTCCGGCGCGCCGGCGCCATTGCCGGTCTATTCGCTGGCCCAGGAGGAAGGGCTCTGGATCGCGCGGCTGCTCGCCCGCGGCACCCCCGTGCGCGTGCGGATGGAGACCCGCTCCGAGTGCGGTCCCGTCGAGACCGCCAACCTGCATCTGGTCATCCCTGGTCGCGTCCCGTCGCGGCTCATCGTCGGCGCGCACATCGACAGCTGGGATCTCGGGCAGGGCGCGATGGATAACGGCATTGGCGTCGCGCAGCTCCACGCGCTTGCTGCGGCTCTGCGCGGGACCAAACCGCACCACACGGTCGAGCTCATCTGGTTCAACGGCGAGGAACAGGGACTGCACGGTTCGCGTCACGCGGCCGCGCGATTGGGCGACACGCCGGTCGTGGCGATGCTCAATCTCGATATGGTCGGAATACCCTGGGCGGTTAACGCGCTGGGCGACGATTCGCTGGTGCCGGTGCTCGAGCGTTGGCAGGCTACGGGTGAAGCGGCGCGCCGGTTGGCGAAGGGAGTGGAAAACATCAACTGGGTCGGCAGCGACCATACGCCCTACCAACTCGCGGGGGTGAGGGCGCTGACGCTCAACGGACCGATCCCGCGGGAGTCGGTGCGGTTCTATCACG
>JAURJO010000342.1 GCA_030832235.1 Verrucomicrobiota bacterium | reverse complement strand
TCCGGCGGGAAGTTCATGAACCTCTCGACCCGCGCGCGCGTCACCGGCACCTCCATCCCACTCACGCCCGGCTTCGTCGTCTCCCCCGGCTCCGGCACCCGGAAGTTCCTCATCCGCGCCGCCGGTCCCGCGCTCGGCGCCCTCGGCGTCACGGGCTTCCTCGCCAATCCGACGATGACGCTGCGTCGCACCGGCGGGACCGCGACCGTCGTCGCCACCAATGCTGACTGGGGCACGCAGGGCGGTTCGATGACCGCCGAGCTCCTCCGGCAGACCTTCCTCGCGAACGGGGCCTTTGATTTCCCCACCGGCAGCCGCGACGCCGCCATGATCGTCGACCTAGCGGCGGGCAATTACACCGTCGAGGTCACCGGGGCCGGCAATACGTCGGGGATCGCCATCGTCGAGGTCTACGACCTCACCCCCTCGGCCGTACCCGCGGTTTCCGTCACGGCCTCCAAGGCCGGCGCCGACGAGTCCGGCGCCCGCAACGGAGAGTTCACCTTCACCCGCTCGGGCCCGGTGAATTTCCCCCTGGAGGTGCGCTACGGCGTCGGCGGCTCCGCCGTGAACGGCTTCGACTACGTCGCCCTGCCCGGCACCGTGGTCTTCGCACCCGGCGTTTCCTCCGTCTCCGTGGCGGTGAAGCCGAATCCCGACCTGCAGAGCGAGGGCACCGACTCGGTGGTCGTCACGGTCGTGAGCGGAACCGGCTACGAACTCGGCGCCCAGCCCTCCGCCACGGTCAACATCGCCGACAGCTCCGCCACGCTGTTCGTCGCCTCCATCCGGCCCGATTCCTCCGCCACCGCGTCCACCGCCTCGGGCACCGCGACGATCCTGCTGAGCGCCGACGAGTCCGTCGCCGCCGTCACCTTCAACGTCTCCAACCTTTCGTCCGCCGTGACCTCCGCCCACCTCCGAATCGGGCCGTCGGGCGACTTCGTCTTCACCCTGCCCTACGCCTCCTCGGGCACCGCCCAATGGCTGCTGCTGCCGACCGGCAACCACAGCAACGCGGCCCTGCTCGCCGCGCTGCGGTCCGGCAACATCTACGTCGGCGTCGACACCGCCCGCTATCCCGCCGGCGAGGTGCGCGGCACGTTCATCCAAGGTTCGGGCTCGAGCTCGTTCCGCGCCCCCGCCGACGCCCCGGCCGTCTCCCTGAGCAACGTCACGGCGATCGACGCCGCCCGCTTCCTCACACAGGCGACGTTCGGCCCCAAGAAGAGCGAGATCGACGCTCTCACCGGCGGCAGTATCGACGCCTGGATCACCGCCCAAATGGCGCTGCCATTCACGTCGCACCGGACGGCGATCCTCGACGACCGCACCCGGTTCGGCGGCAGCGGCAGCTTCACCAACTGGAACGCGATCCACCCGCCCAACCGCCAGTCGGCATGGTTCAAGGTCGTGCTCACCGCCAACGACCAACTCCGCCAGCGAGTCGCCTACGCTCTTAGCCAGATCCTGGTGGTGTCGGACATCGGTCTCGGCGACGACAGCCGCGCGGAGCCGCTCGCCAATTATTACACCCTCCTCGGCAACGGCGCCTTCGGGAATTTCCGCACGCTCCTCGAGAACGTCACGCTTAGTCCCTTGATGGGCGAGTATCTCAGCTCGCTGCGGAACTCCAAGGCCACCTTCGACGCCGCCGGCAACGCGATCACCACGCCCGACGAGAACTACGCGCGCGAGGTCATGCAGCTGTTCACCATCGGCCTCGTGCGGCTCCAGCCCGACGGCACCCTGATGCTCGGCTCCGACGGCCTGCCGATCCCCACCTACAACCAGACCACCATCACCGAGATGGCCAAGGTCTTCACCGGCTGGGCGTATCCTTCGACGAGTTCCACCGCCTTCCGCACCGCGAGCGCGAACTACATCAGTCCGATGCAGCTGTTCCCGGCTTTCCACGACGACACCGCGAAGGACCTGAGTCCTGTGCTCGCCACCCCCATCCCCGCCAACCAAGGCGGGACCAAGGACCTGCAGCTCGCGCTCGACGCGCTGTTCAACCATCCGAACACCCCGCCGTTTATCTCCAAGCTGCTGATCCAGCGGCTCGTCACCAGCAACCCGAGTCCGGCCTACGTTTACCGCGTGGCGCGGAAATTCGAGAACGACGGCACCGGAACCCGCGGCAACCTCGGGGCGGTCGTACGCGCCATCCTGACTGACTACGAGGCGCGCTCTCCCGATCTCCTCGCCAATGCCGCCCACGGCAAGCTCAAGGAGCCCCTCCTCCGCCTCACCGGCCTGCTCCGCAGTTTCGGGGCCTCTTCGCCCAGCGGGCGCTTCCTCGGCCTCCGCCACACCGTCAACGGCACATTCATCACCTCCTCCACTCCCAAGCCCGCCACCGCCGCGGAGATCGCGACCGTCAACTCCGCCACCCTGCCAGGGAACGCGATCGGCAACCTTGCCCAGGCCGCCCTGCGCTCACCCACCGTGTTCAACTTCTACCACTCGGACTATGTCCTGCCGGGACCTCTCGCCAGCGCCGGCCTCGTGGCGCCGGAGTTCGAGATCACCGACGATAATTACGCGATCACGGTGCCCAATTACCTGCGGGGATTCGTCGTCGCCGCCACCCCGACGACCAATGGCGTACCCACGGCCGCCGCCGACTACACCCTGACCCTGAACCTAGCGTACGAGGAGTCACTCGTCGGCAACGTCCCTGCGCTGCTCGACCATCTGAACCTTGTGCTCTGCTCCGGTTCGCTCTCCGCCGCGGCCCGCACCCGCATCACCACCGCGATGGCCTCGCTGCCCTCGACGACTTCGGCTACCGACCGCGTCCGCAGCGCCATCCTGCTCGTGCTCACCTCGCCCAACGCGGCGATCCAAAAATAACCCCCGACGCCTCCTCCCATGAGCAACCGCAAGAAGACCGCTCCAGAAGTTTCCCGCCGCGAATTTTTTGGCAGCACTTGCTGCGCGGCCGTCGGCGCCACCGGCCTG
>JAURJO010000341.1 GCA_030832235.1 Verrucomicrobiota bacterium | reverse complement strand
TCCGGTCGGGCAGGGCGAACGCAGCGACGGAACGGAACGTCGCGGCGAGCGCGGGGTCCCAATCGTCGTTTTCGGCGATCCGGGTGCCTTCGGCCGAGAAAACCTCGAGGCGGGGATTGGCGAGTGTTCCCTCCACGCCGAACTCGGCGAGGCCCGGGCCGACGCCGCGGATCAGCACGCGGCGCGAGCCGCTGCCGGCGACGTAGAGACCGGCGATGAGAATATCGCCGCCGGAGCCCACACGATTACGCGCGGAAAGGTTAATAATCCGACCGTCGCGCGCCCCGCCGGTGTCGTAGGCCTCGATCAGCACCGTGCCGCCAGCCGGTCCGGAGGCTTGCGCGGTGGCGGGGCCGTCAATCGATTGGAACAGAGCAGCGTCGCGGCTGGCGGTGGTGAATGGGAAGGCGCCCTGGGCCGCCATCACCGACGTGAGCGCTACCGGCCAATCGTTGTTGGCGGCGGTGCGCGTTGCGCCCCGGTAGATCTCAAGGCGCGGGTCGGGCATCGCGCTGGTCAGGCCGAACGCCGCGAGTGTGGGGCCTGCGGCGCGCACCAGCAGATCGCGGGCGCCGCCGCTGACCACGAAGCCCACCGTAACCGGCTGATTCGCCGCGAGCGTCGTGCGCAACGAAAGATTGGCGAGCCACGCACCGGTGCGCGGTGGGGCGGAGGGCAAGCTGATCGCCGGCCCCACAGTGGCTTCGTTGGAGGCCTGCGGACCGCTGCCCGCGGCATTGAACGAGGTCACGCGGTACACGAGGGACGTGCCGACCGGGGTCGAGGCGTCGGTGTAGCTGGTCGCGTTGGCCGGCAGGGTCGCGAGGGTCTGCCATTCGGTCGCGGTGGTGGCGCGGCGTTCTACGCGGAAGCCGGTCTCATTCGCGGTCTCGTCCTTCCACGTGAGGTTCACGCCGCCGGCCGCGGCCGAGGCGACGAGCCCGGAGGGCGCTGCGGGTGCGGCCGTCGGTGAGGTCGCGAAGTATTCCTCGACACCCTCGCGGATCGCGCGGGCGACGATGCGGTGGAAGCCGGCGTCCTGCAGTGCGGCGTTGTCGGGCGTCGGCTTGTCCATGAACGCGACCTCGATCAGGATCGCGGGCCGCGTGGCGAGCCGGTTCTCGCCGTAGTCGCCGTTGAAGCCCTTCACCCGGCGGTCGGTCCACGTCGCGTTGTACTCGCGGCGGATCGCGGCGATCACGCGGTTGTGGACGGCGTCGGCGAGCCGCTTGCTCTCGGGACCAAATCCGTTGTCGGTGTCGTAAAGCGTCTCCGTGCCCGTGCCGCCTCCGCCGTTGTTGTGGAGGCTTACCAGGACGTCCGCGTTCACGTGGTTGGCCCAGAGCGGCCGGCAGCGGATGTCGTGGCTCAGGTGATCGGTCCCGGTCGAGTTCCACACGGTTGCGGGGGCGCCGATCGCCTTGAGGTGGTAGCGCGCGGCCTCCTGCCAACGCGGGAACCCGCTCTCCCCGCTGCCGGTCGTTCGGTCGAGGTTGCGGGTGGCAAGCACCTCGGCGCCGGCGGCCTGCAGTTCGTCGCGGACCACGGTGATCATGTCGTGGTTCACGAAGTCCTCGACGATGCCCTGCCAGTAGCCGCGCTGGAGCACCCAGGTTCCCGCGGGATTCTGATAGTATCCGTGTCCGGGGCTGATCGCGATGCGACGCAACGCGAGCGCGGCCGCGGAGGGAGTGGTGGGTTCCGGCGCGTCGCGGAGCGGACGCTGGCGGAGCACGGTGTCGGAGGACGCCAGCAACTCGTGCAACGGCGTGCCGGCAATCGACGTGCGCACCTCGTAGGAGGCCAATTCGCGGGCGAGCACGTCGCCGGTCGCGCGGTGGATCCGACGCGAGAAGGCCTCGAACGCCGCGCTGCCGGGTCCGATCGCGGCGAGCTCCCCGCTGAAGTCGAGCTCCAGGCGCGAGTCGCGCAGGTCGGCCCGCAGCAGGCGCACGCTCGGCTCGGGGCCGGCGGCGACCGCGGATTCGATCGCGGCGGCGACCTCCTTCGCAAGACGGGTATGCGAGTCGACCCGCGCGGTGTCGGCGGTGGCGGAACCGACGCCGAAAACACCGAGTAGCAGCACCGTGAGTCCAAGACGGATGGTTACACGGGGCGGGGGTGTCATGGCCTCCACGATGCGACGGCGCCTTTACCGGGCAAATCCGACCACGGTTTCAGCCGGCGAATTCCACGCCGCCGAGGAACACGCGCCGTACGCGCAGTCGGCGGTCGAGCACGAGCACGTCGGCGCGTTTCCCGCGCTCGAGGCTCCCGGTCTCCGCGGCGATGCCTGCGCGTTCGGCCGGCGTGAGGCTCGCCATGCGTACGACCTCGGGGAGCGGGGCGGGCGTCAGCTTGGCCATGTTGCTCACCATGGTATCGAGTCCGACCACGGAGCTCGCGAGCGCGCCGCCTCCGGGCACGAAACCCACCTTGCCGTCGCTCTCGATCCACTCGCCGTCCTCGGCGCAACCGAAGCGGTAGCGGCCCGGCGGCTGGTCGAGGGCGCGG
>JAURJO010000340.1 GCA_030832235.1 Verrucomicrobiota bacterium | reverse complement strand
GGCGCGGCCGAAGCTGGTCGAATAGCTGACGCGCGCCTTCAGGTTGGTCGTGAAGTCGTGGTAGGCGTGAATGCTGGGGAAGGCCTTGCGGTAGTCCCCGCTGATTTCACGGTAATTGTTCGCGTAGTCGCGCCTGGCGGACCCCGCGGGATCCGCCGTCTGCTGGGCGGTGGTGCTCAGCACGCGGGCGCGCACCCAGCCGCGGCTGTCGACCTCGGTGTCCTCGACGCGGACGCCCCCGAGAAACCCGGTGCGCCCCTGCCAACCGTCGCGGCCCAAGCGTCCCTGCGCCATCACATACGCGGCGGAGGCGGTCTCGACCAAGCCGCGCGTGCCGGTGTACTTCTGGGTCTCGTGGTAGTAGAGGTCCTCGCGCCAGAGCGCCGGGTTGAGCGGCTGCCGCTTGTCCATGTGCATGTTGGAATACCAGCGGGGCATCCGGAATCCGGTCTCGCGGGCGTGGTAGGTGTTCAGGCTGGGGTCCGCGGCGAGCGGGCCGGTGCCGACGTAGCTCCAGCGATGGTTGTCCCCGCCCCAGGTATCGAGGCGCTGTTCCCGCCAAGAGACGCCCGCCTTGAGGTACAGGGGCGCCGGGATGGGCACGGTGTAGCGGGCGTTGAAGCGAAACTGGGAGAGCGTCTGATCGTTCTGGTTGTTGACGTTGGTCAGGCCGTTGGCCGGCGGCCGGTAGTTGTCGGGATTGAGCATGTCCGGGCCGCCGTTCTGGATGAAGGAGGGGAAGAGGTCCGAGTGGGTGCGGTCGAGGATCCAGCCGGCGCCCTGCAACCGCATCCGCAGCGTGCCGGCCGTGCCGTCGCCGTTGTTCAGGTTGGTGTAGCCCGTGCCCAGCGTGTAGTCGATCTGCCACTGGCGGTAGTCGTGCTCGCCGGTGAAGTCGATCCGGCGGGTGCGCACGTAGTAGTTGCGCGGCCCGTCGATGTAGACGTCGACGTTCGCCGCCGAGACCGGCCGCACCACGGTGATCTTGTCGGTGAACAGGCCCGGCACGACCCCGGTGGTGGTGGCGTTGGGGATGGTGGTGGCGCTGCCCGTGAAGGCGCGGACCTCCATGCGCCGCCGAAAACGCTCGACGTTGTTGTTGCCGATCAGCGTCACCGAGAAGCGCGTGTGCGGGGACCACCGGTAGTCCGCCCGCAGGTTGAGGCTCGACTGCTTGCGGTTGTTATAGTTGTCCCACCAGCGGAAGTCCCAGATGTAGGCGTCCGGGGCGGTGGTGTTCTGGTAGTCGAACGTCGTGCTGGTGCCGCCGACTGCGTTCTCGCTGTAGAAGGCGTTCACCGCGATGGCAAAGTTCCGCGTGCCGCCGAAGACGTCGAACACCTCCTGGTGGGCAATGGTTACGAGCGGATGCGCCCGGTGCTGCTCGCGGAGGGGAATCTGCTCCAGGAACGGCGGCGCCCAGCGCGTCGTCACGCTGTAGGTGGTGCGTCGCTTCTCGCGCATGCTGAGCGGGGAGCGGGTCTTGAGGTTGACGGTGCCGCCGAGGGAGTCGGCCCCCTTGTCCGGCGTGTGGCCCTTGATGAGTTCCAGCGCCTCGAACATCGTGCCGGTGATGCTCTGCATCTCGAAGCTGCGGCTGGTGCCGAGGCTGGGCAGCAGGCCGCCGTCGACGGTGACGGTGTTGAGCTCGGGACTCATGCCGCGCATGTTGAAGCGGTAGGCCAGCCCCTCGTCCGTCGGGCTGCCGGCGACGCCCGGCAGGCGCATGACCACCTCGCCCGCGCTCATGTTGGGCAGGTTGCCGAACGAGTCCATCGCCACCACGTTCTTCAGGTTCTCGGCGTTGCGCTGCAGGGTGAGCGCGGCGGCGTCGCCCTCGCGTTCGCCGGTGACGCGAAAAGCATCCATCTTGTAGATACCGGTGGTGAGATCGAAGTTCCGCTCCGCCCGGGCCCCGGCGGCCACCGTGATGGGCGCGCGCACGGGATCGAGCCCGATGTAAGACACCAGCAGCTCATGCGTGCCGGCCGGCACGCCGGAGAGCACGTAGCGGCCGGTTTCGTCCGCAAAGGCGGCGAGACCAAGCGCGGGAATGGTGACACGGGCGCCCTCGAGCAGGTTGCCGGTGGCGGCGTTGCTCACCGTACCGGCGATCACGCCGGTGGCGACGCCGGCAGCGCGGGTCGCCGGGGCGGTCGCCCAGGCGAGGAGGAGGCAGGAAAGCAGGCTGCTAACGAACGAGGCGCAGACGCGGTCGGACCACACTGGGGAGCGGTAGGACATGGCGAAACGAGGTGGATTTTGGTTACAGGCAAAACACGTCGGGGAGATCCCCGTGCGCTCCAGTTGAGGCACGACTGGACCTTGCGGGGATTGACCAGAGGGGCAGAGAGCGAATCGGTGGAGGTGACGTGCCAGTCAGTTCCAGCCGGAGGGGCAGCGAACGCCCCATGAGCGGAAGCAGCGTGCTCCGCGTCACGCCCTGAAAAATGACATTTCGATCAGGTTCGCACCGTGGGACGCCCAGAAGGCAGGGCGCAACCCGCCGGAAGGTGGCACGGACAGCCAAGGCCTCCCGCCCCGGTCCGTTGCGCTTAGCGACTTTCCGCTGGCTTTGCCCCCGGATACGGACCGTTT
>JAURJO010000339.1 GCA_030832235.1 Verrucomicrobiota bacterium | reverse complement strand
GCGACCACCTCGGGATGAGCGGCTGCCACGTCCTTGGTTTCGGCGCGATCGGTGCGCAAATTGTACAGCAGTGGACGCTCGAGGTTCACATTCTCGTATTTCGCCGGGATGCCGTCACGTCCGCCGGGGCGTCCGCCGAGGGTGCGGTAACGGTGAGGCAGCACGAGTTTCCACTCCCCGTCGCCGCTCACCACGGCCTGCAGTTCGTTTTGGGCGTACCAGTTGCCGTAGCCGTCGTGAGGGTTGGTGGCGCCTGATTGGACCGAGAGGATCGGCCAGACGTCGAGTCCGTCGATCTTCAGCTTCGGCAGCTCGGCCCCGATCCGGCGGGCGAGGGTGGGCAGCAGGTCGATGGTCATGATGTACTGGTCGTTCACGGTCCCCGCTGGGAGCTGGCCGGGCCAACGCATGAGGCAGGGCACGCGGGTGCCGCCTTCCCAGGCTGTCCCCTTGCCCTCGCGGTGCGGACCCGAGCTGCCGGCGTGATCGCCGTAGCTCAGCCACGGTCCGTTATCGCTGGTGAAGATCACGAGCGTGTCGCGCGTGAGGCCGTTCTTTTCCAAAGCCCGCAGCACTTCGCCGACCGACCAGTCGATTTCCATGATGACGTCGCCGTAGAGCCCGCGCTCCGACTTGCCCTTGAACTTGTCGCTCACAAAGAGCGGCACGTGCGGCATGGAGTGCGCGAGGTAGAAGAAAAACGGACGGTCCTTGTTGCGCTCAATGAAGCTGACCGCGCGCTCGGTGTACCACGTCGTGAGATTACGCTGCTTGTCGGGCGTGATCTCTTCGTCGACGACGCGACCGTTCTCCATCAGTGGAAGCTTCGGGTAGCTGCCGGGCTTGGCCTCTGGGTGGTACGGCCACATGTCGTTGGAGTAGGGCAGGCCAAAGGCCTCGTCGAAGCCGTGGCGCACCGGCTGGAACGGCGCGAGGTGGCCGAGGTGCCACTTGCCCGCCATGCCGGTCGCGTAACCCCGCGACTTGAACACCTCCGCGAGTGTGGTCTCGTCTGCGTGGATACCATGTGTCGACTGCGGCCCAAGCGCGCCGTGGATTCCGACGCGGTTCGGGTAGCAACCCGTGAGCAGGGCGGTGCGCGAGGCGGAGCACACGGCCTGCGCCACGTGGAAGTTGGTGAACTTCACGCCGTTGCGGGCCATGCCGTCGAGGTTCGGCGTGTTGAATCCCTTGGCGCCGAATACCCCGACGTCGCCGTAGCCGAGATCATCGCAGAAAATCACAACAACATTGGGCGGCCGTGCGGCGTTGGCCGCGGAAGCGCTCGTTGCCACCGCCATGAGCATGACGGCGAGCGAAACAATCAGACGATGAACGTTGGGGGAGGTCAGGTCAGTTCGGGGCATGGAAAAGGTCTGGCCCGCCGTTTCGCCCCGCGCAAGTCCGCCCCCGTCCCAAAGGGGTCAGGGCGTTCGATGTTATGCTCGGTGTCCACTGGGGCATACGAAGCGAGGTGGCGCTATTTTAGCTCAGCGTTTGTCAACGGGTTCCGATATCCGCCTTCGTTTCGGCAATCATCGGACACGTAAACTTCGGCAAAACACTGAACGCCCTGACCCCATGGGCTGGGGGCCCAAATTTAACATTGAACGCCCTGACCCCTTAGGGAGCGGGCCGGAGGACGGCGCGGACCGGGGAGCCGTCGGCGCCGCGGAGCCGCAGGGGCAAGGCGATCAGTTCGTAGGGGCCGGGCTCGACACCACGGAGATCCAGGCTCTCCAGAATCAGCAGACCGGCGGCGAGCATCTGCCGGTGGCGGGCCATATCCTTGCAGGTCAGTTCGTCCACCGAGGGTACGTCGAGTCCGACCAGTCGCACGCCGCGCTTCGCCAGCCACGTGGGCAAACCGGGCTCCATCAACGGCCACGTGCTAGGGAACGATTTCGGGTCACCCCAAGTGTCCGTGCGGAACAGGATTCTCGGAGTGGTCGCGAGTTCATGGTCCGCCACGCCGGTGAACAGGTCAGCGGTCAGCGCCGTCCGGCCGCGGGCGTCGATCACCCGCGCCGGTCCCACAAAAACCTCCGGGTCGAGCGCGTCGATCGTCGCGCCGTGCTCGTCATAGTGGAACGGCGCGTCGGCGTGGGAGCCGTTGTGTACGCTGAGCGATAGCTCGCCGACATTGCAGGAGGCGCCGTCCGCGATGCGCGCGTTCAGGTGGAAAGCCGTCGGGCTGTCGCCGGGCCAATGGGGTGATCCGGGAAACAGGGGGCGGGAAATATCGATAAGCATGGAACTTTTCAGGGCACGAGGGCCGGCGCGTGGGGCAACCGTAGGTGCGCGCCGGTTTCGACGATCCGACGCAGGCGCGAGATCGCTTCCGCGCAATCGGTGAAGCTTGTGTACAGCGGCGAGGGCGCGATCCGGATGAGATCGGGCCCGCGGAAATCAGGCACCACTCCGGCTGCCTTCAGCGCCTGGCAGAGGCGCCAGGCATCGGGGTGCGCGACCGAGATGTGACCCCCGCGGACCAGCTGGCCCCGCGGGGTCACCACCGTGAATCCGTGCCCCGCCAGTTCCCGGTCGATCAGCGTCATCAGGAGATCCGTCTGCGCGAGGGACTTGGCGCGCAACGCCGCGATGCCACCGGCCTCGGCCACGATCTCCAGCGATCCCAGTAGCGGCGCGAGGGAAAGGATGTGCGGGGTGCCAATCTGGAGACCCGCGGCGCCGGCGGCGGGTTCATGCTGCAGCGCCATCGCGAAGCGGCGGTCGGGCCTCACGCCCCACCAGCCGGCGAGGCCGGGTGGGCGTCCGGCGTGACGCGGATGCAGGAAAAAACCACCCACCGCACCGGGGCCGGCGTTGAGCCATTTGTAATGCGACCACACCGCGAAGTCCGCCCCGTCGCGCGCCAGCTCGTGCGGCACCGCACCGATGCTGTGCGAGAGATCCCAGCCGATCGTGATGCCCGACGCCTTGGCCTTGCGCGTGAGGGTCGCCACGTCGAGCAACTGGCCGCTCGTGAACAGCACCGCGGGCAACAGCACGAGCTGCACATCCGGCGTGAACGCGGCGAGGATGTCGTCGATGCGCAGGATCCGACTATCACGCGATGGGATCAGCCGCAGGTACCGCGCGGGATCGAGCCCGCGTAGGCGCAGATGGCTTTGCAGCGCGTAGGTGTCGGAGGCGAAGTTCAGAGCGTCTGCCACGATTACGCGCGCTGGCGCCGCCGGATCGTAAAGTGTGGCGAGGAGCTGGTGGAGGTTGGGCGTGGTTTGTCCGCCGATGCCGACGTCGCGCGGCTCCGCGCCCACGAGCGGCGCCACCCCTTCCGCCGCGAGCTGGGGCAGATCGAGCCACGACGGCTCCGCCCGCGTCCAGCCGTCGATCCCGAGGGCACGCCACTGATCGACGACGCGCGCCAGCGCCGCCTCCGCTCGGCGCGACAGTAATCCGAGCGAGTTGCCGTCCAAATAGATCACGTCGCCCTGCGTTTGGAATTCCTCCACCCATCGGCGCAACGGATCGCAGGCATCGAGCTCGGCGGGGGAATTCATGAGCATGCCCGACACTGTAGCGCCCCGTGGATTCGGCAACGCGGCTTTGCCGAACGCGATGCCTTCCGTCTACGACGGGTCCGCGGCTGCACTCAACCGGTCCAGACTCCATTTACAGGTTCGTCGGTTGCGGCTGGCGTGGCGCGCCGAGAGGACTTTTGGTGCGTCATGCCCCTCGAACGTTCGACCGCCCGGAGTGCCCGTGTGCTCCCGTTGCTTGCCTTGTTCGCCGTGTTGGTTTCCGCCGCCGCGGCACGGCCGCCCAACATCGTCTTCATCCTCGCCGACGACCTCGGGTACACCGACCTCGCCTGCTTCGGCAGCCGCTACTACGAGACGCCCAACATCGACCGGCTCGCGTCGCAGGGCGTGCGGTTCACCAACCACCACCATCACCAGAACTGCGCGCCGACCCGCGCGGCCTTGATGACCGGCCAGTACGCCCCGCGCACCGGCATCTACACGGTGGGTAACATCAACCGTTTCGAGTGGGCGTCGCGTCCGCTGCGGCCGGTGGACAACGTCACGAACCTCCCCCTTGACCGCGTGCTGCTGCCGCAAGTGCTGAAGTCGGCCGGTTACGCCACCGCGATGTTCGGCAAATGGCACCTCGGCCAGCAGGGCGATTACCATCCCGCGCGGCGCGGTTTCGACGAGG
>JAURJO010000040.1 GCA_030832235.1 Verrucomicrobiota bacterium | reverse complement strand
GACAAGGGCCGCACGGTGAACGCCAGCATGAACGCTCCAGTGCTCTTCACCCTGGTGAACGATCTCACCAAGATGCAGATCAACGCCGCCGTCGCCGAGGCCGACGTCGGCAGCATCAACGCGGGCCAGGAGGTCAAGTTCACCGTCGACGCCTTCCCCAACCGCACCTTTGCCGGCACCGTCCGCATGGTGCGCAACGCCGCCAGCTCCAACCAGAGCGTCGTGTCCTACGCCACGATCATCGACGTGAACAACGACGACATGAAGCTTAAGCCCGGCATGACGGCCAACGTGTCCATCATCGTCACCCAACGGCCCGGCGTTCTTCGCGTCGCCAACGGCGCCCTGCGCGTCCGCATTCCGCAGGAACTGCTCCCGAAGGCCCCCGAGGCCGCCGCCAAAGGCGGCAAAGCCGACGCCAAGGGAGGCGCGACGGCGATGACCGACGACGAGCGTCGCCGCGCCGTCTTCGAAATCATGCGCGCGGTGGGCTTCGAGCGCGGCTCTCCCGCCACGGCCGAGCAGATCGAGAAAGCCAAGAGTCTGGCCAAGGAAAAGGGGATGGATCCCGACCTCGTGGCGGCGTCGCTGGCGACGCCCGGCGGCCGCAAACGCGGCGAGGGCGGCAGCGGGGGTGACCGCGGCGGTCGCGGTCCTGGAGGCGGTGCTCCGGGCGGCGATCGAGGCTTCAACAATACGATCGTTTCCCGCACCCTTTACAAGATGCTCAATCCCGAAGCGGAGGAGAAGAAGCTCGAGCCCACCCAGGTGCGTCTCGGCATCTCCGACGGCTTCTACACCGAGGTCCTTGGCGGTCTCAACGACGGCGATGTCGTCGTGACCAACGTCACGATGCCCGGCGCGGCGGCGGCAGCCGCGGCCCCGCAGGGCGGCATGCAGAATCCGTTCTCCGGCGGCAGCCGCGGCGGCCCTCCGGGCAGCAGCGGCATGCGCGGTCCCCGCTGATCCGCCAACCGCCGCCCCTCCCATGGCACCCGTTGTCCAGATCAAGGACATCCACAAGATTTACGACTCCGGCGAGATTCCGGTCCACGCCGTGCGCGGCGTCTCCCTCGACATCCATCGCGGCGAGATGGTCGCGTTGATGGGCGCGAGCGGCTCCGGCAAGTCGACGCTGATGAACGTGCTCGGGTGCCTCGACCGCCCCACCCGCGGCGCCTACCTGCTCGACGGCATCAACATTGCTGAGCTCGACCGCAATGAGCTCGCCGACCTGCGGAACCAGAAGCTCGGTTTCGTTTTCCAGGGTTTCAACCTCCTCGCCCGCACCACCGCGCTGGAGAACGTGGAGCTTCCCATGCTCTACGGCCGCCACCGCAAGCACTCGGCCCGCGAGATCCGCGAGCGCGCGATGCACTGCTTGGAGATCGTCGGCCTAGCGAACCGCTACGACCACTTCCCCAACCAGCTCTCCGGCGGCCAGCAGCAGCGCGTCGCCATCGCCCGCGGACTTGTGAACGAGCCGCAGGTGCTGCTCGCCGACGAGCCCACCGGTAATCTCGACTCCCGCACCTCCGTCGAGGTCATGGGCGTTTTCCAGAAACTCAACGAGCAGGGCATCACCATCGTCATGGTCACCCACGAGCTCGACATCGCGAGTTTCTGCAAACGGAACCTCATCCTCCGCGACGGCGTGGTGGTGCGCGACGAACCCGTCGCCAACCGTTCCATCGCCGAGCACGAGACCCGTAAGCTCAAGGAGGCGGAGGCCGCCGCCAAACTCATCGCGCAATCCGCCGCCTGATCCGCCATGCGCTTCACCAATACTTTCCGCGTCTCCCTCCGCGCCCTCCGGCGCAACACGATGCGGTCCATCCTCACCGCGCTCGGCATCATCATCGGCGTCGCCGCCGTCATTACGATGGTCAGCATCGGCAACGGCGCCAAGGCGATGGTCGAGGCCCAGGTCGCCGCACTCGGCCAGAACCTCATCACTGTCATGCCCGGCAGCTACAGCTCCGGCGGCATGCGCAGCGGTTTCGGCTTCTCCACGACCCTCGTGCCGGAGGACTACGAAGCGATCGCGAACGACATCGAGGAAATCGATGGCGCCAGCCCCGAAGTCCGCGACAGCCAGCAGGTGCTCGCCAATGGCCTCAACTGGCGCACCAACGTCAACGGCGTCGGCCCCGACTATCCCTACGTGAAAAACTGGCCGCTGACCGCCGGCGCCATGTTCTCCGACCAGGAGGTCAAGTCCCTCGGCAAGGTCGCCGTGATCGGCAAGGTCGTCGCCGAGCAGCTTTTCCCCAACGAGGATCCAGTCGGCCAGACCATCCGCATCCGCAACCTGCCTTTCCGCGTGATCGGCGTGCTGAGCTCCAAGGGGGTCACCCCGTGGGGCTCCGACCAGGACGACATCGTGCTGGTGCCCTACTCCTCCCACATGCGCCGCATCTCTCGGCGCACCAGCGTGAGTTCCATCCAGATCCAGGCCAGCACCCCCGAGACCATCGACAAGGTGAAGACCGCCGTCGAGGACCTGCTCACCCAGCGCCGCCGCGGCCGCGAACCCGACTTCATCGTCCGCACCCAGGAGGAACTCGCCAACACCTTCACCGCCACCAACCGCACGATGACCCTGCTGCTTGCCTGCATCGCGAGCGTCTCGCTCATCGTCGGCGGCATCGGCATCATGAACATCATGCTGGTGTCGGTCACCGAACGCACCCGCGAGATCGGT
>JAURJO010000039.1 GCA_030832235.1 Verrucomicrobiota bacterium | reverse complement strand
CCCTTGGTCCTTTGGTCTGTTGTGCCCTTGGATCCCCACGAGCGGGTGAACCACGAATGGACACCAAGGGACACGAATGGCGGCGGCTTGGGTGTAGCCGCGGCCGCCCGCCGCGGATCGTGCTAAAACCGGGACGGCCGAAGGCGGATTCGATGGCCTTGTGAACCCACGGCGAGATGCGGGACTTGTGATTTGAGCCAACTGCGCGATCCGAGATTACCTCGGCTCGGTTTATTGACCGTGGATTTCGCGGATGTCGCGGATTGGGAAACGGTGGTGGGTCTTTCCGACCTTCCCGCGCTTCTGTTTCAAGCGATGGGGTTCGTGATGTGCTCCCGAGTCGCTCCGCGAGGGGTCAACCACGGATGGACACGAATCGACACGGATAAATGCGGTTTGTCTGTAGCCGGGGTCCGGCGACCCCGGACGATGCCGGAATACGCACGGCCGTCTCGTCCTCCGACCTGTCCTCCCTTGGCCCGGCGGATGAGGAAGGCTTTGTGAAGGCAGGAGGATTTTCCGACGATCCGAGGGAGGCGCCCTCGGCTACATCGCACGCGTTTCATGACGAACTTCGGGCCGGTTTTCCGGACGAAAGACGTCCCGTGTGGCCGCGGCCGTTCGCCGCGGACTATGTAGAAACCGTGACGACTGACTTGTCCTCCAAAGGCTGGGCGAAGGAGGAAGGTTTTTTCGAAGGCAGCGAATTTGAACCGCGGATTTCGCGGATGGCGCGGATAAACGAGACGATGGCGTGGCCGAGGGAAAGCTGAGCGATAAACGCCGATTTCAAAGTATCGTAATACCGAGTCACGGAGACACGGAGCAGGTGGGCTCGAGGACGAGCGAGCGGGTACGCCACCGGCGCCTTCCCGGTGTCTACGTTCCTCTGTGGTGGGACTCCGCTCTCGGCGGAATCGCTTCAGGCTAAACCCAACGAAAGCTGATCGTCGGGATTCTCGCCGGCCGGCCTGGGTGGCGGCACCGCCTCGACGCAATCCGGGGACTCGTACCGCACGTTGTTCATGCGCGGTGAAACGGGCCATGCCGCCATGAGTTCAGCCGGCAACGGCGCGAGCAGCGGCTGGAGCTTTTCCGGTATCCCCGGCTCGGGATCCAACCAGGGCGCAAGATTCTCCTCGGGCAGGATCACGGGCATCCGATCGTGCACCTCCGCGACGAGCGCATTGGGCGTGGTCGTGATCAGCGCGAACGTTCCCGGTCCGGCATCGCCGGACGAGGGCGGATTCTCCCAGATGCCGGCGAAAAGCAGCGGTGCGCCGTCGCGGCGGGTGAAATACCAGGGGAACTTGCGCCCGCCGATCGTGCGCCACTCGTAGAAACCGCTCGCCGGCACGACGCAGCGGCGGTGACGAAAGGCGTCGCGAAACGTCGGCCGCGTCGCAACTCCCTCCGCGCGGGCGTTGGCGAGGCGCGCGGCACCCGCCTCACTCGCGCGGAGCGGCGCGAGGCCCCATTGCAACGCGGACACTTCGGGCGCCTCCGCGTCGCGGCGGCGCCGCAGGGCCGGCACCACCGTCGTCGGGGCGATATTGAAACGGTCCGCGAACTCGCGGGGGTCGCGCACGCCGAGTTTCCGCAGCAAGGCCTCCAGATCGGCCCGCTTCAGGACGTAGCGTCCGCACATGGTCTCGGCGCCGGTCCGCGCTCAAACCGCGATCAAGCGGAGAATTTCCGCGCGGGCATCGGGATGCCGCGCGACGATCGCGGCGACCGCTTCGTCCCGCGAGGCCTGGTTGCGCACGCTGCGACCGCCGCTGCCCGCGCAACGGAAACAGTGCAGCGCAATCGCGGCGTGGACGCCCGCCCCGTGGCGTGCCACCCACCCCTCGGGCTCCTCCGCGGCCGGGATGAAGCTGCTCGGCTCATCGAGCAACCGGGTCGCATCGTCGCGCGCCGGTCCTCGCGCGATGTAGAGCAGCTCGTTGGCGCCCTCGATGTTCTGGTCGAGGATCGACTCATCCTCGGAATGACGCACCTGCCAGTCTCCGTTCGGACCCTCGCCGGTCACCGGCGAGCGCAGCTGCGGGGCCTGCGGGAAACGCGCGAGCGTCATCGCGAGATCCACCGGCGTGACGCCCCCGACGGCGCACCAGGCGTGCTTTGGCTCGCGGTCGAGCGTGGTGATCGGCGGCAGCGCGCCGGAGATCACGGCGATGTCGCCGGTGCGGAGCTCCGCGGCCGCACCGAACATCCGGGCGACGAGAAAGGCATGGTACGCGTGGAGATGCGGACGCCAGCCGCAGTCGATCGCGCCTTCGCGCTCCGCCGGGTCGTCGGTCAGGAGGAAATTGAGTTCCGGCGCGACGCGCTGCCGCAGGGCCTTGAGGACGCTCATGGCATGTGGCTGAAGCCGGGGACGGACAGCGTCGAGCGGTTTCGCAGGTAAGGCCGGCCGACGCCCCGGCTCAGGCGGGCTGCTCCGGCTCCTCCGCGTCTTCCTCGGACGAAGCCTGCGCCACTTCCTCGAGCAGGCGGCGCGCCTCCTCCGCCTGCTCGTCGGCGACCTGCAGGCGGATCGCCCCGCCAAAGGCGTCGTCGAGCACGAAGGCCTGGATGCCGCGGTCCGTCAGCAGCGTGTGCAGCAGCTCGGCCTCGGCGGGATTGGAGCAGGTGGTGACGGTGGTCATGCGCGGAACGTACCGCCATTCCACCCTTTTGACGAGTCGCTCCCGCGCCGGCCGGATTTCGAATTTACTTTTTCGCCGAACCGCCGGTTTATCGCGCGCCCGTGCCGCGCCGTGGCCGGCCCGCCCCCGCCGATGGAACACCACCCGACACCTCCCGCCCCCGACCGGCGAAACTTTCTCGCCAAGGCCGCCGCCACCGTCATCGGCGGAATCACCGTCGTCATCCCGGCCGCCTCGGGCCTCCTCGTCCTCCTCGACCCGCTGCGCCGCAAGTCCGCCGATGGCGGCGCCGTCTTCGTCGCGAACCTCGCGGCGGTCCCGGAGAGCGGCGAACCGCGGAAATTTCCCGTGCTGGCGACCCGCGTCGACGCGTGGAACCGCACGCCCGACGTGCCCGTCGGCGCCGTCTACCTCCAGCGGGTCGCGGGCGGCGCGGTCCGCGCCCTCAACGTCGCCTGCCCGCACGCGGGTTGTTTCGTCGATTTCAAGAGTGCGCGGAACAACTACCACTGCCCGTGCCACAACAGCAGTTTCGCCCTCGACGGTAAGGTGCTCGACCCGAAGAGCCCGAGCCCGCGTCCGCTCGACACGCTCGAGACCGAGGTGCGCAACGGCACCGAGGTGTGGGTGAAGTTCCGGAACTTCCGCGCCGGCGTGCATGAAAAGATCCCCGTCTGACGACCGCCCCGTGAAACCACTCGACTGGCTCGATCAACGCACCGGTTACCGGAAGCTGGCCCACGAGGTCCTCTTCGAGAACGTGCCCGGAGGGGCGCGCTGGCGCTACGTGTGGGGCAGCACGCTGGTCTTCTGCTTCACGATCCAGGTCATCACAGGCATCGCGCTCTGGTTCGCCTACAGCCCGAGTTCGCAGACGGCGTGGGAGAGCGTCTATTACATCCAGCACGAGATGTGGGGCGGCTGGTTCCTCCGCGGCCTCCACCACTACACCGCGCAGGCGATGACGATGCTCCTCGCCGTCCACCTCATGCAGGTGGTGATCGACGGCGCTTACAAGGCCCCGCGGGAATTCAACTTCTGGTCGGGTATAATCCTGCTGTGCCTGACCCTCGGGCTGTCCCTGACCGGTTACCTGCTTCCCTGGGACCAGAAGGGCTACTGGGCCACCCGCGTCGCCACCAACATCGTCGCCATCACGCCGTTCATCGGCCCGGAGTTGCAGCAACTCGTCGTCGGGGGCGCCGACTACGGCCACCACACGCTCACGCGCTTCTTCGCGCTGCACGCCGGGGTGATCCCCGGCGCGATCATCCTCTTCATCGTCGGCCACATCTACTTCTTCCGGCGCCACGGCCTCACGCCGAAGGAGCCCCGCCGCCGGCCCGACGCCGCGTTCTGGCCCGACCAGGTGCTGCGCGACGCCGTCGCGTGCCTCGCCGTGCTCGCCGTCGTGGTGTTCCTCGTCATCCGGACGCGCGGCGCCGAGCTCGGGGCGCCCGCCGACCCCTCCGAGCCCTTCCCGGCCGCGCGCCCGGAGTGGTACTTTCTGTTCCTGTTCGAGTTCCTGAAGTATTTCCCCGGCGGCACCGAGGTCTGGGGCGCGATCGTCATCCCCGCCCTGCTGATGGGGCTGCTCGCGGCCATGCCGTTCGTAGGCAACTGGCGGCTCGGCCACCGTTTCAACGTCGGCTTCCTCTGGGTGATGCTCGCCGGCGCCGGCTGGCTCACCTGGCTCGCCATCGCCGAGGACCGGGCGAATCCCGACCACGCGATCGCCGTGAACACCGCGGAACGCGAGGCCCGGCGCGTGATCGAGCTCGCGCGCTCACCCGCCGGCATCCCGCCCACCGGCGCCGTCGGCCTCCTGCGCAACGACCCGCTCACCCAGGGCCCGAAGCTGTTCGCGAAGCATTGCGCCAGCTGCCACCGCTTCGACGGGCATGACGGCCTCGGCGGCCAGCCCAAGGACCCGGCGTCGGCCGCGGACCTCAAGGGCTTCGCCAGCCGCGAGTGGCTCACGGGGCTGCTCGATCCCAACCGGGTTGCCACGCCGCATTACTTCGGCGCGACCAAGTTCAAGGCCGGCAAGATGGTCAAATACGTGCAGGAGGACGTCGCGGGCTTCCCGCCCGACGATCGCAAACTGCTCGAGAAGACCATCGTCGCGCTCTCCGCCGAGGCGGGGCTGAAGTCGCAACGCGATCGCGACCGTCGCGACACCGCGCTGATCGTCGAGGGCAAGGAGGCGCTGGTCGGCACCCGCATGAACTGCGCCGAATGCCATGTATTCCACGGCAAGGGCGAGACCGTCGGCCCCGACCTGACCGGCTACGGCTCGCGCCAGTGGCTGCTCGACTTCATCGGCAACCCGGCGCACCCGCGCTTCTACGGCGACCGCAACGACCGCATGCCCCTCTTCGGCGAGGACAAGGTGCTGCCCCCGGCGGAACTCGGCCTGCTCGTCGACTGGTTGCGCGGGGAATGGTTCGAGCCGGCGCCCGTCGCGGCGAAATGACGCCCCGCCGGGGCGCCGCGGCCGCCCCAACCGCCTTCGAGGAAGCGGCGTCCGGAGCTCCGTACCCAAGCACCTCGGGCTCGCGCTTCCCCGGAAGGATTCCCCTCGGTCACGCCATCGTCCCGCTTATCCGTGCCATCCGCGAAATCCACGGTCAATAAACCGAGCCGAGGAAATCTCGGATTGCGCAGCTGGCTCAAACGACGAGTCCCAAGTCTCGCCGTGGGTCGGCAGGGCAATCGAATCCGCCTTCGGCCGTCCCGGTTTTAGCACGATCCGCGGCGGGCGGCCGCGGCTACACCCAAGCCGCCGCCATTCGTGTCCCTTGGTGTCCATTCGTGGT
>JAURJO010000338.1 GCA_030832235.1 Verrucomicrobiota bacterium | reverse complement strand
CTGTCGGTCTCATGGTTCCGCAAGCGGATCCGCGACTACATCATCACCGGCACCAACGTCGGCACGGTGCCTTCGGGCAACGACAACGGATTCAGCGGCGAATACTCGGGTTTCACGCTGCTCACGTCCTCCAACGCCGGCACCGCCACCGTCAACGGCTGGGAGTTCGCCTACCAGCAGCAGTTCACCTTCCTGCCCGGTCTGCTCAAGGGCCTCGGGGCTTCGCTCAATTACACGCTGCTCGAGGCGTCCGGGAACTTCGGCGGCACGACCAACCGCGAGACCAACCAGGTGCCGGGCTTCATCCCGCGCACCGCCAACGCCAGCCTCTCGTGGCGCTACCGTAAGTTCAGCACCCGCGTACTCTACAACCACGTGGGCTCGTACATCACCAGCTACAACGCCACGAGCCCGGGCTACAGCGCGTACCGTTTCGCCTACCGCACGGTGAACCTCGGCGTCACCTGGCAGCTGCGCCCGTCCGTCCAGCTCACCGCCGACGTCAGCAACCTCCTCAACGAGCCGCAGCGCACCTACCGCGGTTTCCGCGAGCGCATGTCGGGCACGATCATCAACGGAACCTCCCTCACTTTCGGCGTGAACGGGCGTTTCTGACGCCCGCATTGCCCCGGCGAAGGGGGTGCCGGGACGAGCTCGGCTCAAATCCCGTCGCCCGCGGTAAAGGCCAGCTGCACGTCCAGCGGACGCCGGCGGTTTTCCTCCGCGTACGCCTCCATGTAGACGCTCCACACCCCCGGATCCGCGAAGTCCGCTACCGAGGTCGCGTCCCGTTGCACCCGCACGCGCGTCGGACGCACGATGTTGATCAGGTAGCCGAGATTATCCGGGTTGTACTCGAAAGGTTGCGCCTCGCCGCGGTTCGAGTGCGCGCGCGTCACGATCTCGTAGTCGCCCGCCGCCGTCACCGTCCATAGCGTCTCCCATTGCCGCCAGCTATACGGCTGGTCGATTCCGGTGAGATGCGCGGCCTGCCAGGTGCGGCCGCCATCGGTGCTCACGTCCACGCGGCTCACGCCCGCTTCGCCGGCCCAGGCAACGCCGGCGAGGCGCACCGTGCCCGCGCCGACCTCCGCACCGGAGGCGGGGGAAAGGACCTCGCTCTTCACCGAACCGGGACCGAGCGGCCGTCGCCGACCGTCGCGGATGATCGAGTACTTCTTCGTCTGGAAGTAACCTTGGTAGGGTTGGTCGGTGATCCGCATCGTGCGGAGCCATTTCACCGAGGCCACGCCGTACCATCCGGGCACGAACAGCCGCAGCGGCGCGCCGTGGTTCGGCTCCAGTGGTTCACCGTTCATGCGGAGCGCGATCAGCGTGTCGGGGTGCAGCGCCTTCGCGAGCGGCAGGCTGCGGGAAAAATGCATCACGTGCCCGTCCTCCTCGCCGCGGTCCGCGCCTTCAAAGATCACCTCGGTCGCGGCGGCCTTCACGCCCGCCGGCTCGAGCAGGTCGCGCAGGCGCACGCCTGTCCACTCCGCGTGACCGATCGCGCCCGCGCCCCATTGCACGCCCGCCGCCTTCTCCTTCAGGAACGAGCGGCCGTTGCCGGCGCACTCCACCGTCGCGAAAACACTGTGCTGTGGCATGGCCTCCAGCTGCGCCAGAGTCCAGCGCGCGGGGCGCGTCACGAGGCCCTCCAGCGTGAGCTCCCAGGCGCGGGCGTCGGCCACGGCCGGGGGCTCGAAGTGGTTGCGAACAAAGAAGAGCCGGTTCGGCGTCACCCAGCTCGGCACGTGCTCGAGGGGCGTCTCGCTGTTCTCCGGTCCCGAGGTGACGATCCTACGCGCGGCGTTCATGACTCGAGGTTGGAGCGCGGCGCGAAACGCGGCAAACGGTATTCCGCCGTACGATCAAGGCGGTGAGTCGCGCGTGTGTCGCATCGCGGAACGCGGGGCCAATTCGTTTCACCGCTGAGAGACGGAGGTAGCGATGCCGGATCGCGACCGAGAGTCTTAAGTGCAGAGGTTGCCCCGCGGACCGAACGCAGGGCCCTGAGTAGTGAGATCGTCTGCGCGTTTTGCGCCTCTTGGTGGCCAACGGGCCTTGGCCGCGAAGGGGCTCAATACGCACCGGAACGAGAGAGGTGATCCACGGCCCTCGCTAAACGCCGGTTTCTCGCTCACGCCCCTTCTCCGTACCTCATCCCTCGCGGCACGCCGGCGCGTCGCGAGTAAAGATTCGCCCCGCGTGCGGCCGGCTGTTTTCTCGGGCTCGCGATGAACACCCCCGAGCAGAATCTCGCGCGCCTGCAACTTGTGCTGCCGCCCGCCCCGCGCCCCGTCGCCGTGTACCGGCCGCTGGTCGTGGTGCAGGGTTTAGCCTACGTCTCTGGCCACGGGCCGGTTTGCACCGACGGCTCGCTGATCCGCGGCCGGGTGGGCACCGATCTCGATCTCGCCGCCGGCCACGCCGCCGCCCGCCAGGTCGGTCTCGCCATCCTCGCCACGGTGCGCGACCAGCTGGGGTCGCTCGATCGCGTCCAGCGCGTCATCAAGCTGCTCGGGATGGTGAACTCCGCGCCTGATTTCCTCGACCACCCGAAGGTCATCAACGGCTGCAGCGAGCTCTTCGCCGAGGTCTTCGGTCCGGAGCGGGGGATCGGCGCCCGCAGCGCGGTCGGCATGGGGCCGCTGCCCGGCAACATCGCCGTCGAGATCGAGGCCATCTTCGAGCTCGTGCCATGACGCCCTCCTGGATGCGGCTCGCCGACGAGTCCGCCGCTCCTTCCCCCGCGCTGCTGGTTTTCCCCGATCGCATCGAGGAGAACCTCCGCCGCATGATCGCCCTCGCGGGCGGTCCGGAGCGGCTGCGGCCCCACCTCAAGACGCACAAGCTGCCGCAACTGATCGCGCTCCAGACGCGTCTCGGCATCACGCGGTGCAAAGCCGCCACGATTGCCGAGGCCGAGATGGCGGCCGGCGCCGGCGCCACCGACATCACGCTCTCCACGCAGCCCGTCGGACCCAACGCCGCGCGACTCGTCGCGCTCATCCGCGCGTTTCCGGCGGTCGCGTTCTCCACGATCGTGGACGATCCCGGGGCGGTCGACGCGCTCGCCCGTGTCGCCGCCGAAGCCGGGGTCGTGGTCGAGGTGCTGGTTGATCTCGACGTCGGCATGGCGCGCACGGGTATCGCGCCCGGGCCGGAAGCCGAGCAACTTTTCCGTCGCATCGCCGCCGCGCCGTCGCTCCGCGCGGGCGGTCTGCACGCCTACGACGGACACCTGCGCCAGCCGGTGCTCGCCGATCGCATCGCGGCGGCCGCCGACGGAATCTCGCGGGTTGATGCGCTTGCGGCGAAACTCCGCTCCGAGGGCCTGCCGGTTCCACGTTTGGTCTGGGGCGGCACGCCGACGTTTCCGGTCCATGCCCGGCGCGCTGGCGTCGAGTGCAGCCCGGGCACCTGCGTGTTGTGGGACGCCGGCTACGAGCGAAACATCCCCGACCTCGAGTTTCTCCACGCCGCCGTGCTCCTCACGCGCGTGATCAGCCGTCCGGGCGCCGGCCGGTTGTGCCTCGATCTCGGTCACAAGGCCGTGGCGAGCGAGATGCCGCATCCACGCGTCGTGTTTCCCGAGTTGCCCGACGCCCGCGCGGTGACGCACAGCGAGGAGCACCTCGTCATCGAGACGGCCGCCGCGGACAAGTTTCCCGTCGGCTCGGTGCTCTACGGCATTCCCTGGCACATCTGCCCGACCGTCGCGCTGCATGACCGCGTGCTGGTGGTGCGCGACGGGCGCGTGGTGGAAACCTGGACGGTCACCGCGCGGGCGCGGCGGCTGGGAGTCTGATCCCCGTGTCGACGTCGCTCGTCTCAGCTCTCGCGGCGATCGCGCTGCTCGTGGGACTGGTGACGTGGCTGCGGGTCAACGCCTTCGTGGCGTTGCTGGCGGCCGCCCTGCTCGCCGGGATCGGCTCCGGGCTGGCGCCGCTCGCTACCTTGAAGGCGTTTCAGGACGGCGTGGGCGCCACGCTGGGCGGCATCGCCGCCGTGATCGCCCTCGGCGCGATGATCGGCCGTTTGCTCGCGGAGTCGGGCGGCGCGCTGGTGCTCGCGGAGCGCCTCGAATCGTGGTTTGGCGCCGGACGCGCGCTGCTGTGCGTCGTGGTCCTTGGCGTCGTTGTCGGGCTCGCGACCTGGTTCACCGTGGGGTTGCTGCTCATGGTTCCGGTGGCGGCCTCGCTGGCGCGGCGAACCGGACGGCCGTTCCTCTCGCTGGCTTTGCCGCTCGTCGCGTTTCTTTCCGCGATGCACGGCCTCACGCCGCCGCACCCGGGGCCCGTCGTCGCGATCGACGCCCTGGGGGCGAGTCCGGGCGCTGTGCTGGGGCTCGCTTTCGTGGTCGGGATTCCGGCCGCCTTTGTCGCCGGTCCGGTGTTCGCGCGCTGGGTGGCGTCGCGCATCGACGTCGCGCCACCCGGGCCCGCGGTAACCTCCGGTCCGGCGGTGGGACGTCCGGGCTTAGCGGCGACGGCCGCCGTGATCGCGTTACCCGTCGGGCTCATGCTGGCCGCTTCAGTCGGAGAACTACTCCTGCCCGCAGGTGCCGCCGTCCGCGGCGTGCTCGCGTTCGCCGGGCATCCCGTGACCGCGTTGGTGGCGGCGCTGGTGCTGGCGGCGATGGTCTTCGGCCGCGCTGCGCCCTTCTCGCGGGCGCGGCTGCTCGAGTTCACCGAGCAGAGCGTGGCGGCGATCGGCATGACGCTGCTCGTGGTGGGCGCCGGCGGCGGGTTTGCGCGCGTGCTGCGGGAGGCCGGCGTCGCGGAGGCTTTGGGCCGCTTCGCCGGCGCCGCGAACCTCTCGCCGCTCGTCTACGGCTGGTTGGTCGCGGCGTTCATCCGCGTGGCGACGGGTTCGGCTACCGTCGCGATCACGACCGCGGCCGGACTGCTCGCCCCTGTGCTCGCGGCTCATCCGGAAGTTAACCGCAACCTTCTCGTGCTCGCCCTCGGCTCCGGATCGCTGGTGCTGTCGCACCTCAACGACGGCGGCTTCTGGATCGTCCGCGACTGCCTCGGGCTCACCGTCGGCCAAACGCTGCGCACGTGGTTCGTGCTCGAAACGGTCCTAGGGGTCGCTGGCCTCGGATTCGTCCTGCTGCTCTCACTGGTGCTCTGATCATGAAGCTTCCTCTCATTGTCGACGCGCACCTCGATCTCGCGATGAACGCGATCGAATGGAACCGCGACCTCACGCGTCCGCTCGCGGAGATCCGTGAGGCTGAGGCGCATCTGCGCGACAAACCCGACCGCGGTCGCGGCACGGTCTGCCTGCCGGAGATGCGGCGCGGCCGCGTCGGGCTCTGCGTGGCCACGCAGATCGCTCGGCTGGAGCACGACGCCTACAGTCCGGTCTTCGGCTGGCGGTCCCCCGCCCAGGCGTGGGCCATGACGCAGGCGCAGCTGGCGTGGTACCGAGCGATGGAGGAGGCGGGGGAGATGATCGCGATCCGCGACCGCGCCGGACTGGAGGCCCACATCGCGCGCTGGGAGTCGGCCGATGAAACCGCTGCCGCCAGGCTGCCGGTGGGTTTTATCCGCAGTCTCGAGGGTGCGGACTCGCTCATCACGCTCGCGCACCTCGAGCGTGCGTGGGCCGATGGGCTGAGGGCAATCGGTCCCGCGCATTACGGGCCCGGTGTGTACGCGCAGGGGACCAGCACCAAGGGACCTTTCCCGGAGCGCGGACGCGAACTGCTGCGCGTCGCCGGCGAGCTCGGGCTGATCCTCGACGTCACGCATCTCAGCGACGAGTGCCTGTGGCAGGCCTTGGAACTCTACCGCGGTCCGGTTTGGGCGAGTCACCACAACGCCCGCGCCCTCGTGCCGCACCAGCGGCAGCTGGCCGACGACATGTTCCGCGCGCTGGTCGCCCGCGACGCCGTGGTGTGCGTCTGCCTCGACGGCTGGATGATGACGCCCGGCTGGGAACGCGGGAAGACCACGCCCGCCTCGGCCGGCCTCACGCTCGCGCGGCTCGCCGACCATATCGACCATTGGTGCCAGCTGGCCGGCAACGCTCGGCATGTCGGCCTCGGCAGCGACCTCGATGGCGCCTTCGGCACCGAGCAGACGCCTTCCGACCTCGCCTCGATCGCCGACCTCTCGCGCCTCCCCGCGATCCTGCGCAGCCGCGGCTACACCGACGCTGACATCGCCGGCCTCATGGGCGGCAACCTCCGGCGCTTTCTCGCCTCGGCTCTGCCGCGATGACTCCCCGGGTTTGTAACGTATTACGTGACGCAGCCGGGGCCCGGATGGCCTTGGGGGCAGGGCTTTTCCTGGGAGCTTTGTTGACGGCGGAAGCGCGGGAGGATCCGGCGACGCGCGGTCGCGAGCTTTACGAGCGAAATTGCCTGCAATGCCACCAGTCCAACGGCGCGGGGGTGCCCGGGGTCTTCCCGCCGCTCGCCGGCCGTGACTGGTCGGAGCGCGGCATCGAGCGCGCGATTCGTGTGGTGTGCGAAGGCGCTTCCGGTCCGATGACGGTCAACGGCGTCGCGTACGACGGCGTGATGCCGCCCGTGGTGCTGGGCGACGGCGCGATCGCCGACGTGCTCACCCACGTGCTGAACAGCTGGGGCAATCCCGGCGGCCGGGTCTCCGCGCGGGAGGTGCGCGAGGTGCGGGCGACCACGAAATACCCCACGGCGGAGCGCCAGGCGCTCGCGATGGAGTATCCACCGCTGCCGCCCGCCCCGGCGGGGTTCACGCTGCGCGAGGTGGCGCGGTTGCCGCAGAAAGCGGTGCGGATGGCGAGCGACGGCAAGGGGAGGGAGCTTTTCCTGCTATCGGAGAACGGCGACGTGCGCCGGCTCGATCTGGCGACGGGTGCGATCCGCCCGTTGTTCCTCGCGAAGGATTATCTCATGCGGCGCGAGGGCGACCTAGGTGGGCCGTTGTTCGTATTGGCGATGACGTTCGACCGGCGCGGCCGGCTGCTGATCGCCGCGAACCAGCAGAATGCCGCGGCGAAACCCGCCGTGAACACGGTCACGATCTACCGCACCACGCGCCGCGACGCGGACGGTTCGCCGGCCGATCCGCGGCCATGGTTCGAGGTGAGCTACCCGGGGCGACCGACGTACATCCATGCGGTGGAGCACATGGCGATCGGACCCGACGGCATGCTGTACGTCGGCAACGGCGCGCGCACCGACGGCGGCTTTTCGGATCCGGAGGGACCTTTCGCCGGCGGTGGTGAGACTCCGATCACGGCCTGTCTCTGGCGGCTAGATCCCGAGGCGGAGAAGCCGGAGATCGAGGTTTACGCCCAAGGGATCCGCAACGCCTACGGCTTCTGCTGGAACGATCGCGGCGAGATGATCCTTACCGAGAACGGTCCCGACGCCCACGCGCCCGAGGAGCTGAACCTGATCGAGCGGGGGCGCCATTACGGCTTCCCGTACCAGTTCTCGGATTGGACGCGGAAGGCCTACGAACGCACGCCGGAGCCGCCCGCCGGGCTGAAGTTCACGACGCCGATCCTTAATCTTGGACCGGACGGCGGCTTCAACGGATCACCGGTCGCCACGTTCGATCCGCATTCGTGCCCGGGCGGCATCGTGTTCCTCGGCGACGACTTCCCCGAGGGGTATCGCGGGACTTATCTGGTCCCGCGTTTTGGAAACCTCATCCGCACGCCTGACGACGCGGCGGGCTTCGATGTGCTGCGGGTCGCGCTCTCGCGGGACGCGGCCGGCGCTTACCAAGCCCGTGTGAACACGCTCCTGAAACCGCTCGGGCGGCCGATCGATGTGCACCTCGCGGGCCGCGGCCGGGTTTACATCCTCGAGTACTCGCGGGGTACGCACAACGGCGCCTCCTACTCGCCGCCCGGTCGCGTGCTGGAGCTTGCCGTGGCTAAACCCTGATCGCGGCTCCAGGCTCAGCCGAGGTCGGCCAGCAGGGCGCGTAATTCCCGCTCCGGATCCTCATGATGCTGGGCCACGGCCAGCGCCAGGGCCTCGCGAAGCACCGTGCCGGCCTCTTCCCTCCGGCCGAGTCGCAGCAGGACTTTTCCCAGAAGGATGCGCGGCATCATCCAGTCGGCTTTGGCCGCGACACAAAACCGGTAGTGTTCCAAGGCTTCTTCCGCCCTGGACTCCGCCTCGAGCGCTTGCGCAAGGCTGAAGCGAAACAGCTGGTTCTCCGGCTGACGCGCGGCGAGGGCTTGGAATTGCTCGAGGCGCGAGGGCACGTCTCAGACTGCGTCCGCGAACAACGCGACCGCGGTGGCGTTGTCGGGTCCGCCGCGACGCACCGCGAGTTGCACCAGGCTCTCCACCACCGCCTGCGGCGAGGCGGCCGCGGCCAGCATTTCGCCCAACTCGCGATCAGGGACGAGGCGCGTGATGCCGTCGGTGCAAAACAGGACGCGGTCGCCCGCGGCGAGCGTCTCACTGAAAACGTCGACCTCGAGCGGCGAGGGTTGGCCGATGCAGCGCGTGAGCGCGTTGCGCTGGGATTCCCGGTAGGAAACCAGTTCCCCCATCGCCCGGCGGCGCCGCACTTCGTTCTCCAGGGAGTGGTCCTCGGTGATCCGCTTCAACACGCCCTTTCGGCTGAGGTACGCCCGCGAGTCGCCGACATGTCCGATGCGCAGCACGCCGGCGCGCACCAGTCCCGCCGTGAGGGTCGTGGCGATTCCCGTCTGCGGGTTCATCCGCTGCCCGAGCAGCCGCACGCTCTCGTTCAGGGTCCGAAAAGCCGCGGGCAGATCCGCCTCCTGGCCGGCGGGCACCGCGCGCAAGGCGGCGGCCAATTCGTCGATGGCCAGCTGCGCGGCCTCCGCGCCACCCGGCAGGCCGCCCACGCCGTCGGCGACACCATAAAAGCCGGCCGCCTCATCGTGCAGGAAGCGGTCCTCGTTTTCCGATCGGACGCGTCCCACATCGGAAAGTGCGGCGGAGCGGAAAATCAGCATCGGTCGATCACGCTGTTCCCTGCCGCGGTCCGGTGAAAGGACGAAATT
>JAURJO010000337.1 GCA_030832235.1 Verrucomicrobiota bacterium | reverse complement strand
CGGAGGTCACCGGCGCCGTGGTCTTTTTGCTCAGCGACGCCTCCACCTACATCACCGGCACCAATCTCGTCGTCGACGGCGGCTACACGGCGAAGTGACACCGGACGCAGGGTTGGGGGCGCCTATTCCGCTTGCCCGACCATAAACTCCAGCGCGCGGCTCACTGCAACCGTCGCACGGTGATCCACGCGCCTTCGAAGCGGAGGCGCCAGTAGCCGTTCTTCGACTGGTAGATCTCCACCTCGGCGTTCTGCCGCAACGGAAGCTCGTTCGACTCGGTCCCGACCTGACGCCACACTTGGCCGTTCTCGAGCGGGAAATAGGTGCCACCACTCCAACCGCGGAATGGACCGATGACGCGGGCGGTGAAACGTTCGCCCGCCTCCTCGGACTTGGCGGGCGCAACCGGGGCGTTCACCCGTGGTGTCGATGTCGCCGGGCCGCGCGGAACCGTCGCACGCGCGGCGGGGGTCTCCGGACCAGCGGCGGAAGCCGGAGCAGGTTGCGGGGAAGCGCCCGATTTCGTATCTGCGTCGTCCGCCACCGGCGCTCCACGTCCACGCGCGTACGCTTCGACGGCGGCCTCAAGCTCGGCAGCTTGCGCGAGTGAGAGTGAGGCCAGCCCGAGGCGGACCCGCTGCTCGGGCGTCAGTGATTTGAGAAACCCCGCCGTGGGCTCGGCGCCGCGTAAAGCAACCAGGGGGAGGAGCAGGAGGAAAACCAACCGGCGCATCGCCGCACGCTTGGCCTCCACGACCGCACCTGCGAGGGCGAAAAAAAGCCCGCCGGGGTAACCGGCGGGCTGGGAAGGAAACGGAATTACGGGGTCAGCGTCAGAACTTGCGCGAGACCGAGAGGTACACGAAGCGGCCCTCAGAGCTGTAGAGGAAGCCCGGGTAGCCGGTCGAGTTGCCGCCGAAGCCGGCCGCGTACGGGGGATCGCGGTCGAACAGATTGCGGGCGCCGATGGCGACCTTGGTGTCGTTCAGGAACGGCGCGAAACGGTTCTGGAAGCTGTACGAGACCTGCAGGTCGTAGATCCACGTCGGCGTGACGAAGAACTCGTTGCCGTCGAGATCGAGATCCCAGAAACCGTCGGTGTAGGTGGTCGCGAGGACGGTGCTGAAGCCCTTGTAGGCCCAGTCGATCTGCGCGCGGCCCTTCTTGCGGAGGTAGCCGTTGTCGGAACCGGTGCCCTCGGAAGTCGCCTGGTTCACGACTTCGACGAACGGACCGCCCTCGGTGGAGCGGATGCGGTAGTGCGAGTACATGCTCCAGACGGTCGAGAACTCGATGCGGCCGAGGCGATCGGTGCGCCACAGGTAGTTGGCGGAGTAGTCGAAGCCCGCGACCTTGGTCTCACCGATGTTGAAGAACACCGAGTTCACGGTGCGGATGTCGCCGTTGGTGAACAGCGAAACGCTCTCACCCGGGAGCAGGCCGCCGGGAGCCGCCGCGCCGGACGGGGTCTTGCCGAAGAACCGGTTGACCGTGTCCTGGTAGTTGTTGGTGACGGTGCCGCGACGCTCGGCCTCCCAGTAGTCGACGCCAAGGGTCAGACCCTTGAGGGTCTTGCCCTGCGGGGACCAGACGAAGCCGGTGTTGAGGTACTTGGTCTTTTCGGGCTGCAGGCGGCGGTTGCCGGCGACGGTGACGTCCTGCTCCGGCTCGTTCACCTTGGTGATCGGGTGCTGGATCGGGGTGAGGCCCGAGGTCGGCGTGGAGTACAGCTCGTACAGGGACGGCTGACGGAAGCCCTTGGACCAGCTGGCGCGGACCGTGAGGCTCTCGTCGAGGGGCTGCCAGCGCGCGCCGATCTTCGGCACGGTGGTCTTCTTGCTCTCGGTCATGAAGTTCTCATGGCGGAGGGCGGCATTGACGCTGAGATCGTGGATGCCGGGGGCCTTGCGGGCCACGGGCACGTTGAGCTCGGTGAACGCGCCCCAGACCTTGCGCTGACCCTGGGTGATGGCGTTGGGCGAGCTGCCGATCAGGTCGCCGGTGGCGCCGTACGGATCGGGATACTGGGCGAGCTGCTCCATGCGGTAGTCGGCGCCGAAGGCGAAACCGACGGGGCCGGCCGGCAGGTCGGCGAGGCTGGCGTTGGAGATGACGGCGTTGACCGAGTTGAGCTTCGACTCGTTCAGGTCCTTGGTGTTGATCTTGGCGGCGCCGACGACCTTCTCGTTGTTCGGGATCGAGACCTTGTAGTAACCGAACGGATTGTAGGGCTGGGTGGTGCCGAGGTAGTCGGCGCTGCCCGGCTGGAAGAACGAGTCGGCGGCGTTCATCAGGCGGTTGAAACGCGCGGCGGACACGAGCGTGTTGCGCGAGGTGTCGCGGATCGACGAGTGGGTGTAGCCCGAATCGAAGTTCCACTTGCCCGCGATGTTCTCACCCTTGATGCCGGCGGTGATGAGGAGGGCATCGGTCTGGTTGCGGAAGATGCGGTTGCCGAACTCGGCGAGGCGGGCGCGGGTGCCGCCGGTGATGTCCTGGTTGAACGGATTGAACGGGTTGTAGGCGCCGGCGGCGGCAACGCGCGTGCGGCCGTCGGGGCCGGGCAGCGGGTTGGTCGTGCGGGCCGGGATGACGAGCTCGGTGCCGGAGCCGGAGAAATTACCGGTGGCCGACGGGGCCAGCTGATTTTCGGTGGCGGCGTTCTGGTAGTTCACATCAACGTAGCCGCGGATGTTGTCGGTGCCGAAGATCTTGCGGTCCGCGTAGGCGAAGACGCCGCGGTTGTCGCGCTTCGGGTACGACATCGAGAACTCGTTGAAGTTGAACGTCGACGGGCGGCCGGCGCCGAAGCGGTACTGGGCGGCGGCGGTGGCGCCGTTGTTGGTCGAGGCAGCGGGGCTGGACGCGTAGATGTTCGCGGCCGTGCCGGCGGGCAGCGACGCGGCCGGGACACCGGCGGCGAGCGCCACGGCGCGGGTGATCTGGAGATTGAGCGGGCTGGCGTTGGAGCTCAGGAACGGCGGGATGGCCGAGTAGGAGCGGTCCGAGTTGAAGATGGCGTTCTTCTTGGAGTAATTGAACCCGACCATCGCGCTCGCGTTGGCGGTCTGCGCGCCGGTGATGACGGACGCAATGAACTCGCCGGAATCCTTGTTGGTGGTGTTGCCGTAGTTGACCATCATCTGCGTGCCATCGATGCCGCGTTTCATCTTGATGTTCACCACGCCGGCGACGGCGTCGGCGCCGTAAATGGCGGAAGCGCCATCCTTGAGCACCTCGATTGACTCGACCGCGGCGAGCGGGATGGAGTTCAGATCGACGAAGGCGGAGGTGCCTCCGTTGCCGACCGGATAAGAGGCGACACGGCGACCATTGATCAGCACCAAAGTGGCCTCGGCGCCGAGACCGCGGAGCGAGATCGAGGACGCGGCCGGGGTGAAGCCCGTGGCGTTGTTCGAAATCGGCACGGAGCCGCCGTTTGAGACCGTGATCTTTTGGAGGAGCTCCGCCGTGTTGGTGAGACCGGACTCATCGATCACCTTTTGATCGATGCGGACGACGGGCGAGACACCGGCCGAAAAGGCCGTCTCGGTCGTCGGGATGTACGAACCGGTGACGACGAATTTCTCCATCTTTTGCACCGGCTGGGAGCTCGCCGCTTGGGCGAAGGCAGGACTGCTGGTCATGGCAGCGACACCCGTAAGGGCAATGGCAGCCAACAACTTCCGCGATCGGATGTTCATATCTTGGTAGGTTTGGTTTGGTTCTGGTTCGCTGTCGAAACGACGCGAGGCCGCCCGACACCGAGGGTCTGACACTTGAACAAATCCGCAGGGCAAACGCTCCCGAAGAGTTTCCGGAACCGGGCGTTATCAGACGGGTTAAAGCCGGCAATTAGCCGACGCACCTTGGCATCAACGACGAAATTGGTGCCCGAGACAGGACTTGAACCTGCACGCCTTACGGCAACGGCTTCTAAGACCGTCGTGTCTGCCATTCCACCACCCGGGCGGGGTAAACGCCGCGACGTTCGCGTTCGCGGCGGAGCGCGGCAAGCGCCGAGTTGAATCAGCCGGCCAGGCGAACGCCGAGACGTTCGCCCATGCGCGCGTAGGTCTCGCGCTGCTCGCGGCTCTGCGCGACCAGATCGTCGTCGAAACGGATCGAGCCGCGGGTGAACAACGTGATCACGCAGGATCCCCCGAAGGCGAAGAGCCCCTTTTCGTCTCCCTTGGCCACCGGGCGGCCGGGCACGAAGCTCTGCCGGATGCTGCCGACGTTGGTGGCGCCGACCTCGATCATTGCGACCGGGCCGAACGGCGAACCATCGACCACGGTGACCTCACGCTTGTTTTCCACCAGATAACGGATGCGGCGGCGAAGCGCGATCGGGCTCACCGAGTAGAGCCAACCCTGCACCAGCCGCGACTCGCGGGGCGTGCCCGCCACCGGGAAATGGAAGCGATGGTAATCCACCGGGCACAGGCGCGAGATCACCATGGCGCCGCCCGCGAAACGCGAAGCGAGCTCGTCGTCGTCGAACAGTTCCCGCACGGTGAACTTCGCGCCCTTCACGTAAAACCCCTCCGCGGCCTCCACGTCCGGAAAAACGAGGTGGCGTCCGTCGGCCGGCAGCACCGCGACGTCATCTCCGCCGGAAATCGGGCGGGCGCCGGGTTTCAACGCGCGATAGAAGAAATCGTTGAACGTCTTGTAGTCGAAGGGCGACTTCGCGAACTCGTCGACGTCGAGGTTGTACTGGGTGATGAAAGGCACCACGCGGAGCGCGCTCCCGGGTTTGCTCATCCGGCGCCCGAACCACTGCGAGAAGATCGCCCGCCGTGCGATCAGCCACACGGAGAGCCGGCCGACCGGATTCCCATAGGCGAAGCGCAGCCAGCCCTCGCCGAAAACCTGCTCGGTTTCGATGCGTCCGGTGCGGCGGTTGAAATACTCGATGGGCGCGGCGCTCATGCGGCCAACATCCGCCGGGGCGGCGGCGGCGCAAAGCAGAAATCGACCTGCTTGCCGGGAACCTGCCGGCGTGCACGTTGCAGGCATGGAGAATTTCACCTTCCACAACCCGACCCGCCTGCATTTCGGCCGCGGCCAGATCGCCGCCCTCGACCGGGAACTGCCCGCCGACGCCCGCTGCCTGTTGCTCGCCGGCGGCGGCAGCATCCGCGCGAACGGCGTGCACGACCAGGCGCGCCGCGCGCTGGGAAAGCGGGTCGTCGTGGAGCATTGGGGCGTGGAGGCGAATCCCGACTTCGACACGCTGATGAAGGCGGTGGAGATCGTGCGCCGCGAGAAGCTCGAGTGGATCCTTCCCATCGGCGGCGGCTCGGTTCTCGACGGCGCGAAGTTCGTCGCCGCCGCCGTGCCCTACTCCGGCGATCCGTGGGAAATCCTCACCACCTTCGGCGCCCACGTGAAGAGCGCCCTCCCGATCGGCGCCGTGCTCACGCTGCCGGCCACCGGCTCGGAGGCCAACGCCGCCGCGGTCATCAGCCGCCGCGCATTGCGCGAGAAGCTCGCGTTCATCCACCCGGCGGTCTTTCCGCGTTTCTCGATCCTCGATCCGGAAACAACCTTCTCCCTGCCCGCCCGCCAGGTCGCCAACGGCATCGGCGACGCGTTCTGCCACGTGATGGAGCAGTACATGACCTTCCCCGTCGGCGCGGCGGTGCAGGACCGCTTTGCCGAAGCGATCCTGCGCATCCTGATCGAGGAGGGTCCGCGCACCCTCGCGCAGCCGAGGGACTACGACTCACGCGCCAACTTGGTCTGGGCCGCCACCTGGGCGCTCAATGGCGCGATCGGCGCCGGCGTTCCGCAGGACTGGGCCACGCACATGATCGGCCATGAGCTCACCGCGCTGCACGACATCGATCACGCACGCACGCTGGCGATCGTGCTGCCCAGCCTGCTTACCGTCGAACGCGAGGCCAAGCGCGCCAAGCTGCTCCAGTACGCGGCCCGCGTGTGGGACCTGCACGGCGGCTCCGAGGATGCCCGCATCGAGGGCGCGATCGCGCGGACGCGCTCCTTCTACGAATCATTGGGCATCCGCACGCGCCTGTCCGACTACGGCGTGAAGGTGGAGACCGCGGCCGAGGTGGCACGTCGCCTAAAGGCCCGCGGCATGGTGCAACTCGGCGAGCGGGGCGCGATCACGCCCGCCAAGGTCGAGGAGATCCTGCGCCTCGCGGCGTAAGCAGGAGACGGATCGGGGAGCCGGGGAGATTCTGGTATTCAGGTACTCGGGGTCAGGCTTCGGGTTATGCGGATTCGGCCCCTCGTAATCCACGCCACCCCACCTCGGAGTCAGGTTCCTCCGGAACGCTTCTCGTCGGTCACGCCAACGTCGCCTTCATCCGCGCCATCTGGGAAAACTGCGGCTCAGGTTTGCTGCCTTGAGAGCAGTCTTCGGCCGTCCGATGAGCAGAATGGTCCGGGTCCGCGACCCCGGCTACATGGGACGTCTTTCATCCGGAAAAGCTGTACGAACATTCGTGAAGAAACGCGTGCGATGTAGCCGAGGGCGTTTACCCGCCGTAGGCTCAGCGCAGGCGGGCCCCCTCGGATCTCCGGAAACTCCTTCCGCCGCTTCCCCCACTCCGTCTCACTCCGTGCCCTGCGACGTGTCCTCCGAAGCCTTCCGCGGAGGAGGAAGCCTGGACGAAGCAGGGTCACTCGCCCCTCCCAACGCAGCGTAGCCCGAACGACACTTCGGTTGCGGCGGAGCCGCGCTGGTAAATCCGTGGTGAAAAATCCGCCACCTGCGGAAAAGCCTCCGGCTGTAAGCCCCACGACATGGTCCGCGGCGGGCGGCCGCGGCTACACCAAGCCCGGAGGCGGCGAGCGTCTGGATCTTCCGCGTTTTCCGGGTCTTCCATGGTCCCCATCAGGCTCGGTTGTGCCATTCGTGCGTTTCGTGATTCCCTCCGCTACGGGCGGAAAACCCTGCTGAGCCCCTCAGGGCTGCACGTTGCCGTCGCGGTCGAGACGGATGAGCTCGCCGCGTCTGAACGCGCGGCCCTGCACCACGCAGTCCCGCGCGACGAGCGCGCTGGAGAGATTGCCGTTCTCGTGGAAGAAAACGCCGCCTTGGTTCCGGCCGACGAGCGCCTTGGCGATCGCACGCAGGACGCCTCCCGCCGACATGCACGGCACACCCTGGATGTCCTCATCGCGCGCCAGCCATGCGAGGCGCAGCTGTCCGTTGGGGTAAAACCCCGTCGACCAGTTGGTACCCTTGCCGAGGCACAAATGCCCCTCGATCACCGTGTTTTCCGGCAGCAGGCAATTCCGCATGCGACCGCTGCCGTCGAAAACGACCTGCGTGCCCCTGGGCAATGGCCGGCCTGAGAGCACCGCCCCTGCGGTGTCCAAGTGACATTCGCGCAAGCGGCCATCCTCGTGGAACGAAACCCGTGTACCGGCCGGCAGCACGTTGCCCACGATCTCATGCTCACGGGCGAGCTTCGCCCGCTTGAGGCCGCCGGCTTCGTGAAACTCCACCTTACCCGAGCAAGGCACGCCGTCGATCAGCTCGGTTCCAATCACCGTGCGGCTCGAGGCCGCGCCGGCGCAGGGTGCAAATGCGACAGTGAGCAGCACCCCAAGCCGAGCGGCGAGGCGCGGCAAATTCGGCTTCATGGGGGAAAAATG
>JAURJO010000336.1 GCA_030832235.1 Verrucomicrobiota bacterium | reverse complement strand
TTGGCTTTGAACAAAAGGCCGGGAAGTTCGGGGAGACTTACCGCCTGTTTCATCAAACGCGACATCCTTGCAATCCGCGGTTCAAATGCGCTGCGTTCGGAATGGGCCTCCTCCTCCGCCGGACCTTCCTCCTCGGCCTGGCCTACGGAGGACACGGACGGCGGACAGTCGGCTGTCGCGGTTTCAGCCTGGTCCGCGGCGAGCTCGCCCGCCGTAGCCTTGGCGTAGGCGGTCGGCCGCGGCTGCACGGGATGCCATTCGTCCGGAAGTACCGGACCGACTTTCGTCGCGAAACGCATGCGATGTAGCCGAGGCCCCCCCTCGGATCGTCGGGGACTCCTTCCGCCGCCTTCGGAACAGCCTTTGGCAGTCGGGCAAACGTCATGATCCGAGGCAGACGGCCTCGGCTACACCGGCACTCCCTCATCCGTGTTCCTCCGTGTTCATCCGTGGTTGCCCCCTCGCGAAGCTCTTCGGAAGCGATCCTGTAAGACGCTTCGATCGGAACGGAGCCGCGCCGGTTTTCCGCGTCTCGATCCCTTTCGTGCCTTGAGTGTATTTCGTGGTTAAACGCTCACGGCCGCGCGGACTCCACGAAGACGATCTTTCCGCCCGTGACCTTCATGATCGCCGCTTCCTTCAGCGCGTCGCGACGCGCGTCGAGGGTCGTCGCCCCGGTCGCGCCGGGGAAATCGCGCGTGGCCGCCAGCGCGCCGCGCAAGGCCTTCGCCTCCGTGCTCCCCGCGCGCCGGATGGCATCCGCGACGAGAGTCACCGCATCATAAGAAAGCGCCGCGAGTCCGTTGGGGGCTTCGCCGTGCCGCGCGCGATAAGCTTCCACCAGACGCCGAGAGGCGGGCGAAGCACTCTCCGGGGAAAAATGCGTCGAGTAATGGACTCCCTCGAGCGCCTCTCCGCCGATCTCCAGCAATTGGGGCGCCTCGAAACCATCGCCACCCAGCAGGGTGGCGGTGAGACCAAGCTCCCGGGCCTGCCGCGCCACCAGCCCGGCCGCCACGTAGTAACCGGGAAGAAAAACCGCGTCCGCGCGCGCCGCACGGATCGCCGTCAACTGCGCGCGGAAATCGGTATCGGCCCCGGCGTACCGTTGCGTCGCCACCACTTCACCACCGAGGGATACGAACACCCGCGAAAAACTTTCCGCCAGCCCGGTCGAGTAAGGCGAACCGGCATCGATCAGCAGCGCCGCCCGTTTCGCGCCGAGCCGCTTTCGGGCGAATGACGCCAGCACCTCGCCCTGGAACGGATCAATGAAGCAGACCCGGAAAATCGCGTCACCCACCGCGGTGACCTTCGGGCTGGTCGAGGCGGGCGTCACCAACGGGACACCCGCCGCCTGCGCGACCGGCGCGGCCTCCAGGGTGCGGGCCGACGAGCATTCGCCGACCAGCGCCACCACGCGGTCCCGCGTGATGAGTTTCTTGGCCGCGGTGGCCGATTCGCCGGCGACCGAGCGATTGTCCTCCACCACCAACTCGAGCTGGCGGCCGAGCACGCCGCCGGCCGCGTTGACCTGCTCGACCGCGAGCCGGGCGCCGCGCAGCGAAGCCTCGCCGAAGGAAGCGTCGCGGCCGGTGATGGACATGAACAGGCCGATGCGGACGGGCTCGGCGCCGCGCAGAACACCTAACGCCGCAAGCAAAGCCGCGCAGAGCCAAGGGAGGATTCTCATCCCTGCAGCAAGCCGCGCGGAAGCATTCGCCGCCAGCCCGCAATGCGCCAACCCCACCTCGCCGGAACCGGAAAACGCCTTTGCCCCGCGGAACTCCGCGCGTTGCATGAATCCCCATGCGCGCGACCGCCTCCCTTTTTCCGTTGGTGCTGCTTTCCGTGCTCGCCGCCGCCCTCGCCGGCTGTGGACGCCGCGAGACGCCCGTCGCGGAGGGCATCCGCACCCGCACACTGCTGGTCGGCAATAGCGCGGAGCCGGCCGATCTGGACCCTCACCTCGCGGAGGCCTACACGGACCAGATCCTGCTCGTGGCGCTCCACGAGGGGCTGACGGTCCTCGACGAACGCACCTCTCGTCCGCTGCCGGGTGTCGCGGAATCGTGGGAGACATCGGCCGACGGTCTGACGTGGACCTTCCGGCTGCGGACGGGCGAGCGCTGGTCGAACGGAGATCCCCTGACGGCGCACGACTTCGTCTTCTCGTTCCGGCGCCTGCTGAGCCCCGCCTTGGGCGCATCGCTCTCGTACATGTTCTGGCCCGTGCGCGGCGCCGAGGCGTTCAACTCCGGCAAAGTCGCCGACTTCGCGACGGTCGGAGTATCGGCGCCCGACGACCGCACGCTGCGGTTGGAACTCGCGCATCCGGTACCGCACCTCGCCGCGCTGGCCGCGCACTCCTCCTGGTTGCCGGTGCACCGCCCGACGCTGGAGAAGTTCGACTCCGTGACCAAACGCGGTGGCGCGTGGACCCGCCCGGGCAATCACGTGGGCAACGGACCTTTCACCCTGGCGGAGTGGCGGCCCAACGC
>JAURJO010000335.1 GCA_030832235.1 Verrucomicrobiota bacterium | reverse complement strand
GATACCGAGAGCGCGCCCGGACCTTCCAATCGCATCTCGGTCAACAACGCCGGGCTCAAGGCTTGGACGGCGCGGACCGTGAACGCGCGGCTCGAATATTATTTCGACGGCGTCGGTCACGTATCGGCCGGGGTTTTCCGGCGTGATTACGAGAATTTCGCCTCGTCCGCCGTCATCCGGCCGCCGGCCGATTTCTTCGAGCTCTACGGCATCGGTCCCGCGACCTACGGAATCTACGAGGTGTCGACCCAGCAGAACATCGCCGGCATCGTGCGCACCACCGGCTTCGATGTCGCCTACAAGCAGTCGCTGACGTTCCTGCCCGCGTGGGCCCGGGGGCTGCACGCGTTCGCCAACGCGAGCGTGCAACGCGCAACGGGCGAAGGCGCGCAGAACTTCGCTGGTTACGTGCCGCGTACCTTCAACTGGGGCCTGAGCCTCACGCGCGAGCGTTACAACGTTCGCGTGAATTGGAACTACCGCGGCCGCCAGCGGGGAACGGCGGTCGCCGGTGTGGGCATCGAGTCGGGCACCTACAATTGGGGAAGCAAGAAACTCTCGGCGGACGTTCAGGCTGAGTACCACTTCAGGAAATGGGCCACGGTGTTCGTGAACCTGCGCAACGTGAACGACGGCACCGAGGACAACGAGATCGCCGGTCCCAGCACGCCGCCGCACGCGCAGTTCCGGCAACGCGAGGATTTCGGATCCCTCTGGACCGTCGGTCTCAAGGGGGCTTTCTAAACTCCACCTGCCCATCGTACGTCCATGAGTCTTATCCGGTTTCTCCTGCTGCTCGCGCTTTCCGCCTCCGCCGCTTCGGGCGCCGCGCGGCCCAACATCGTCTACATCCTGGCCGACGATCTCGGCTACGGTGACGTGCGCATCCTCAATCCCGGCCGCGGCAAGATCCGTACGCCGCATCTCGACCGGCTTGCCGGCGAGGGGATGATTTTCACCGACGCCCACAGCGGTTCGTCGGTTTGCACGCCGACGCGTTACGGCCTGCTGACCGGCCGCTACGCGTGGCGTTCGCGGCTCCAGCGCGGCGTGCTCGATGGAACCGATGATCCGCCGCTGATCGCGGAGGACCGGCTCACGGTGCCCGCGTTTCTCCGGCGTCACGGCTACGCGACGGCGGCGATCGGCAAATGGCACCTCGGTTTTCTCTCCGAGCGCCCGGCCGTTGGGGCGAGCCCGGCGGCCAAGGACGGCGCGAAGCGCCGCATGGGGGAGAATGGCCTGCCGGTCGGATCGCGCATCATCGGCGGTCCGGTGACCCGCGGGTTCGATTATTTCTGGGGCTGCTCCAACGCCCGAACGATGTCGGGCCTGATCGAGAATGACCGCGTCATTGAGAATCTCCCTCCCATCGAGATGCTTCCGCGGCTGGGGCGGCAGGCGGTGAAGTACGTCGCCGATCGCGCCGCCGCGGCGCGTGCCGGCCGGCCGTTTTTCCTCTACCTGCCGCTCACGTCCCCGCACACGCCCATTTTGCCGTCGCCGGAGTGGAAGGGGAAGAGCGGCCTGGGCGACTACGGGGATTTCGTGATGCAGACCGACGCCGTCGTGGGCGACGTTCTCGCCGCGCTGGCGGAGCACGGCATCGCGGACAACACGCTGGTCATCTTCACCGCCGACAACGGCTGCTCTCCGCAGGCGGGCACCGCGGACCTCGAGGCGAAGGGGCATTTCGCGAGCGGGCCCTTGCGCGGGTACAAGGCCGATATCTGGGACGGCGGGCATCGCGTGCCGTTCCTGGCGCGCTGGCCCGGCCGCATTTCCCCCGGGCGCACGAGCACCCAATTGATCTGCCACACCGACCTCCTCGCCACCGTGGCCGAGTTGATGGGGGAGCGCCTGCCCGACAACGCCGGCGAGGACAGCGTGAGCATCCTGCCCGCGCTGCTCGGCCGCGACCGCGCGCCGTTGCGGGAGGCCGTGGTGCACCACTCGATCAACGGCCTCTTTGCGATCCGGCAGGGAAATTGGAAACTGGAGTTCTGTCCTGGCTCGGGAGGGTGGGGAAAGCCCGGCGACGCAGACGCGCGGAAATCGGGCCTGCCGGAGCGGCAGCTCTATGATCTGGCGACCGATCTTGCCGAGACGCGCAATGTCCACGCGGAAAACGCCGAGATCGTCGCCAAACTCACGGCGCTGCTCGAAACCTATGTTTCCCGCGGCCGCAGCACGCCGGGCGAATCGCAGCGCAACGACGCCGCCGTCGCATGGCGCGACGCCCCGCCGCGGAAGAAGTAGTGCGCTGCCGTGCCTTGAGTCGCTGGATTCTTCAGAACGAACCCTCGCGGTAAGCACGGATTGACATGAAGGGGGCCAAGCGCGGCTCCGCCGCAGCAAAAGGGAAGCGATAGTTCAGTCAGGCCACGGAGAGCACGGAGACCCAATCCGGGTTCACAGAGTCCGATCCACCGGCCCGAGGCTCAGGTGGTGACCCGTTCCCGAATCGCTTCGTGGGTGAGAAACACCGGATGGACACCGATGGACGCGGATGTGCAGGCCACGGCTTGCTTCAGCCGCGTCTGCCTGCAGCGGACGATGTTGTGGTCTAGATTGCCGAAGGCGGCTTCGAATGGCTCGGAGTTCACCACGTGGACACCGGGGGCGCGGAGATAGGGTAACGTCGTCACGAAACGACGTTCGCTTTTAGCCACACACATCACTGGATCTTCCGAAAATAAGGCTGCTATCCTGCGGGTACTTCCGCCGAAGGCCTGGACTCGTGATATCCGGGTTCTCCCGCTTCTTCGCTCCCTTCGCGTGCTCCTGTTCGCCGGTCTGGACCGTCTCGCATCAAGATCCGCAACTTGCGCGTCCTGCTCCCGAGCTCACGTCACCTTGGCGCGGACGCGGGTGTTGAGGTGGGCAGCGCGGAATTGGGCCGTGCTTGGAAATGGCGTAGCTCCGTTCCTTCGTTCGCGGTGGTTGTCCGTCCTCTGGCTTTTTCCTTGGCGGTGAATTTGGTGCGTCTTGTATCCCGCTGCCCCATGACCGTCCTTTCCCGTCTGTTCGCTGCCGGCGTCCTGCTGTTTCCCGCCGCCATCCCGTCCGTCGCGGCGCCGGCCTCCGGCAAGCTCGGCTACAACGAGTTCATTCAGCCCATCCTCGCGGAGAACTGCTTCGCGTGCCACGGACCCGATTCGGCTTCGCGCAAGGCCAAGCTGCGGCTCGACCGTTTCGAGTTCGCCACGAAGGCACGCGGCGATGGCGACCTGCCGGCGGCGATCGTTCCGGGCGATCCCGCGCGCAGTCCACTGATGGAGCGGCTCCGCACCAAAGACCCCGAGGAGGTCATGCCGCCGCCCGAGACCCACAAGCGCCTGCGGCCCGAGGAGGTCGCGTTGGTGGAGCGTTGGATCCGCGAAGGAGCCAATTACGAGGAGCACTGGTCCTTGATCGCACCCAAAACAGTAGCGGTGCCGGATGTCCCGCTTGCGTGGGGTTGGGCGCGCAACCCGATCGATTCTTTCGTCGCCCAGCGGCTTGCCGCCTCCGGGCTCACGCCCTCGCGCGAGGAGGCCGCCTCCCGACTGCTGCGCCGCGCGGCGCTGGACATCACCGGACTCCCGCCGTCACCGGCCGACATCGCGGCCTTCGAGGTCGATCGCGCCTCCGGCGCCTACGAGCGCGCGGTGGACCGTATGCTGGCGAGTGACGCCGCAGCGGAGCATTCCGCGCGCCTCTGGCTGGACGCCGTGCGCTACGCCGACACCCATGGCATCCACATCGACAATTACCGATCCATCTGGCCGTACCGCGACTGGGTGGTGGACGCCTTCCGGCGCAACCTGCCGTTCGACCGCTTCACCATTGAGCAGATGGCCGGCGACCTGCTTCCGGCCGCCACGCTCGAGCAACGCGTCGCCTCGGGTTATAACCGATGCCTCTCCACCACCAGTGAGGGCGGGGCGATCGCGGAGGAGTACGAGGCGATCTACGCCAAGGATCGCGTCGAGACGATGTCGACCGTCTGGCTCGGCCTGACCACCGGTTGCGCCTCGTGTCACGACCACAAGTTCGATCCGGTGTCGCAGAAGGACTTCTACGCTCTCGCGGCGTTTTTCCGGAACAACACGATGCCGGCGATGGACGGAAACCGGCACGACACGCCGCCCACGCTGTTCGTACCGGCTCCCGCTGACCGTCCCGCATGGGAAGAGGTCCAGACTCGGATCTCCGAAGTGCGCCGCCGGATGGAAGCCCGTTCGAAGGAGGCGGACGCTGATTTCGAGGCGTGGCTCGCCGCGGGCCCGCGGATGGCTTCGCCGCCGATCAATCGCACGGTGGTACGCTACGAGGCGCTGCTGGGAACGGGCGAGGCGGGGGCGCCGCCGGCTTCCGAGGGGCCCTATGGTCCGGCGGAGCGTCTGGACGGCCGCGACCGCGTGGTCGGAGCGGCGGTCCCTTGGCTGCGGGGTACCAGCAGCAGCGCGGGACTTTTCGTTTACGCGGACGGCAAGGCCGACGGTCCGCTCATCTCCTGCCGGGCGGAAGGTGAGAACGGCGTCGGGTGGGAAGTATTTCTAGAGGAGGGCAAGATCGGCATCTACATCGCCGACGGCACCGGCCGGGTGAAGGTGCGCAACGTGGGGCTCGCGCTGCCGACCGGCCAATGGAGCCATGTGCTCGTCGCTTTCGACACCGCCTCGGTGCGCAGCCGCACGGTGGAGGTTTTTGTCGGCGGCAAGATGGCGGTGAACTCCACGGTATCCGCCTTCCTGCCGACGGACATCCGTCCGGAAGTTCCGGTGCGCATCGGTTCACGCGCACCGGCGCCGGGGGCCCAACCGGCGTTACTCAAAGGGGCGACGGTCTGGGGACAGGATTTCCGCGTCTACTCGCGCGGCTTCCAGGCGGACGACCTGAAAGGATTCAGTACCGAGCTGGAGGCGATGGCGGCGCTGAAGGTGGCCGCGGATAAGCGCACACCGGCGCAGAAGCGCCAGTTGCGGGCGCATTTCGTCGCGTCGGCGGACCTGCCGTCGCTCGCGCTCGCGCGTGAGTTGGACCCGTTCCTCGCCCGGGAGGACGCGCTGCGTTCCCGTGGGGGACTTTCGCTGGTGATGGAGGAGAAGAAGGACAGCGAGCCGTTCGCCCACGTTCTCAACCGCGGCGAGTACAACCAGCCCGGAGAGAAAGTGGCGGCGAACACCCCGAAGGTTCTTCCGCCGTTCCCGGCCGATACGCCGCGCAACCGACTCGGCCTCGCCAAGTGGCTGGTCGCCCCGGAAAACCCGCTCACAGCGCGCGTGACCGTGAACCGCCTGTGGCAGCAGTTCTTCGGCACCGGACTAGTGGAGTCGGCCGGCGACTTCGGAGTTACGGGCTCGCGTCCGTCGCATCCGGAACTGCTCGACTGGCTGGCGTTGCGCCTGCGCGACTCTGGTTGGGATCAACGCGCAACGATGCGTCTGATGGTGACCAGCGCGACTTACCGCCAGTCGGCTGCCGCCACGCCGGCGTTGCTCGAGAAGGACCCGGCAAACCGCCTCCTCGCGCGCGGGCCGAGGCATCGTCTCGACGCGGAGCAATTGCGCGACCAGGCGCTTGCCGCCTCGGGTCTCCTCGTCGCCAAGCTCGGCGGTCGTCCGGTGCGGCCCTACCAGCCGGAGGGAATCTGGGAGGACGTCGCGATGAAGGAGTCGACGACGCGTTTTTACCAGCCCGACCACGGCGAGAGCTTGTACCGCCGGTCGCTCTATACGCTCTGGAAGCGGACGGCGCCGCCGCCGGCCATGGACATCCTCAACGCCCCGAGCCGCGAGGTGTCCTGTGTGCGTCGTGACCGCACCAACACGCCTTTGCAGGCCCTCGTTACCCTCAATGACCCCGTGTTTGTCGAGGCCTCGCGGCAGCTTGCCACCCGCGCGCTCGCCGAGGCGCGTTCGACCGACGCCCGGCTCGACCACATCACGGTGCGCCTGCTCGGCCGGAAACTGAAGCCCGACGAGCGTCCGGTCGTGCGCCGCACGCTGGAAAAGGCGCAGGAGGCTTACCGCAAGGACCCCGCCTCGGCCTCCCGACTGCTCGCGGTGGGTGATTCCCCGGCGCCGGTTAACGTACCCGCGCCCGAACTCGCGGCGTGGTCTTTAGTGGCCAGCCAGATCCTCAACCTCGACGAGTCCCTGACCAAATAGTCGCCATGACCCTTCTCCCGCCCGACTGGCACAACACCTTCTCGTCCTACAACGCCGCGCTCACGCGCCGGCAATTTTTCCGCCGCTCCGGCACGGGTCTGGGCGTGGCCGCGCTCGCCTCACTGATGGGCCCGCGTGTGCTGGGGGCGGACGAGGTGCCCGCCGCGCTGGCCGAGCCGTGGCGCATCGCGCCGAAGGCGAAGCGGGCGATCTACATCTCGCTCATCGGCGCGCCCTCGCAGTTGGAGCTTTTCGACTACAAGCCGCACCTGGAGTCGCGGTTTAAGGAAGACCTGAAGGATTGGCTGAAGGATCAGGGTGAACGCCTCACCGGCATGACGGCCCGCCAGGCGTCGTTCCCGCTGGCGCCGAGCCGCTTCAAGTTCGCGCAGCACGGCAAGAGCGGCATTTGGATCAGCGAGCTGCTGCCCAATATCGCGAAGATGGCCGACGATCTCTGCGTGATCCGCTCGATGCAAACCGACGCGATCAACCACGAGCCGGCCAACCAGCTCGTCTACACCG
>JAURJO010000334.1 GCA_030832235.1 Verrucomicrobiota bacterium | reverse complement strand
CGTCGCCGATCTGGAAGGTGTCGCCCGAGCGCACCTCGCGCGCGGCGCTTTGCCCGGGCTGCGCGAGAAACGCGAAGACGGTGCCGGTGAAAACCCGCTCCCGATGGGTGAGCGTGATGTCGCGGCCCGTTTTCTCATCGCGCACCACCGCGGAGGCGACGCGCTGGCGGGTGGTCATGCTTTCCGCGAGCGCCACGGGCTGGGGCTTCACGTCCAGGCTGCGGATCGTGAGCGCGAGGTTCGGCACGCGGCGTCCGGCCCCGGCCAGGAAAACCTCGCCGGATAGCACGTTTTGGAAAACCCCGCGCCACTCCCCTTCCCCGCCGACGTAACCGGTCAATTGCATCCGGAACGGCTCGGGCCGCACCGCGACCAGCTCGACACCGAACGCCTCGGAGGCCTCCTCGTCGACGAGACTTGAAGGGGGTCGCACCGTGAATTGACGGGAGCGAGAATTGTAGAAGATCTCGGGGGGCGTGAAAGTGTCGTAAACCCACTCGCGCCCGCGGGACTGCTGCGTCGGGGCGGGCCACGACTCGGTACTCACGCGCGGCGCCTCGGTCGCCAGCGCCTGATAGGCGGCTCCGGCGAGCTGCGCCTGACGCATCTCCTCGCGAGGATCCGACTGATGACGCAGGGCGAGGTAGCCGAACGCGCCGGCGGAGGCGAGCAGCAGGCAAACGGCGGCGCCGAGCTGGAGTTTTTCGCGCGGGATGGCGGCCATGATCAGGAGGTGTGCGCCGCGGCGCGACGGATTGCGCTCGGGAGGATCATGAGGAAGGCGTCGCGGCCGGGGCATCGCCGGCGGCGGCCGCGGGCGGGACGAGTTCGAGCAACTCCACCGTCACCGTGAAGCGCGAAAGGGATTTGGGCACGATCGGGGCCGCGACCGCCTGACGCGGGGCGGCCGCCTTGGGAGCAGCCTTGGCGGCGGGCGCCTTGGCGCCTCCGGAGGCCTCGGTCGCGGCAGGCTTGGCTGACTCGGCAAGAAACGCCGCGGCCTCCTCGCCTCCCACGGACTCGACCTCAACCTCCCGCACCAGCACGGGAAGGTCGAACTCCGCGAGGCGGGTGATGAAATTCCTCAGCGCCGCCGTCTGCCCGGTGAAAACGAAGCGGAAGGGAGCGGTGTCGATGTGTCCCTTGACGCGCGCGGTGACGCGGGGATCGATGCCGAAGAAATCGGGCGAGTCACCGGAGCCAAGGGGTAATTCGGCCGGCGGCGTGCCGGCGGCCTCGGCGGCGGCCCGCGCCTCGCGCTCGGCCTTGGTGAGGGGGCGCTCGCGTTTGACCGAGGCCAGAGTGCGCGGCTTGGCGGTGAGCAAGGCCTCCAGGAGATGCTCGGCGATCTGCCGCTGCCGGAAGACCACCTCGATGCGATCGGTCTCCGGCGCTTCGTTGGCGTACTGGGCGAAGCCGAACCGGGCGGCCTCGGGCCGCACCTCCACGCCGTTCTTCTCCGCGAGCTCGCGCATGCGCTCCATGTAGGTCGCGAGGTCGAAGAAGGAATCGGTGCGCGCCGCGGGCACCTTGGCCGCGCGGATCTTCTCGCCGGCAGGACCGCGCCCCTTCAACTCACCCTGCATGGCGGCCAGCGCCGCCTGGGCTTTGGCGAGATCGCCCTCGATCGCCGTGGCGACCGCGCGGGTCGGCGGAGGCGCGAGTTGCTCCGTGGCGGCCAGTTCATCCCGGCGCTGGCGCAGCCGCACCGCGGCGTCGCGCGACGCGGCGTAACGCTCGTAGAGGAAAGCCAGCTCGCCGAGCGCCACCAGCGCGCAGACCACGAGCCCTGTGGCGAAAAGCGGATACTTGCGGAACCAGGTCATGGGGTCGGTCGGCGGCTCAGAGCGTCTGGTCCGGGTTGATCACGAGCGTGAAGTCGAAGTACAGCAGCCCATTCTGGTTGGTGTCGAAACGCTCGTTCTCGACCGCCTTGATGAACTTGGAGCCGGTGAAGCTAGCCAGCAGCTCCTTGACGCGCTGGAGGGACTCGGGACTGACCTTTGACTGGGGATTGCGCACGTCGAGCAACCTGCCGCTGAGGGTGAGACGGACGGGCGGCCCCTTCGGTACAGGCGGCGCGACGACATTGCCGGCGGATTGGGTGTCCCCCGGGGGCGGCTCCGGCGGCGGGGCATCCGGGCTACCCGGCTCGGGAAGGGGTGGACGAGTGACCTGAAGGCGGTCGAGCCAGACGTCCTCTATCTTGGACAGGCGCGTCTGGAGGTCGGCGAAGAAATTGACCCAGTTGGACTTGGTTTCGACGGCGCCGCGCAGCGCGGCGATCTGGCGAGTAACATCGGCGATCTGCTGCAGGTTCTGCGCGTTGCGGTTCTGGATCGAGCGCAACGGCATGAGCTGGCTCTCGTAACGCGACACTGTCTCTTGCCGTGAAGCCGCGATGGAGTGCGCGTAGTAGACCGGCGGTGCGAGGGAGAGTACCGCGACGGCGGCCGCCGCGAGCAGCACCGGCTGGCGTTTCCGGAAAGCGATCGCCTCCGTGAGCGAGGGCGGGAGCAGGCTGGCCTCCCCTTCCTGCGGGACCACGAGGCGAGTGGCCATGCCGACGAGATCGGCAAGCACGTGCGCGGAGGATTCGGCGCCGGCCGCGCGGGCGTCGGCCGCCACATCCACCGCCTTGAAAGTCTCGTAGCGTTCGACGGGAAGACGTAGCTTTTCCGAGAGCACGGCGGGTAGCTCGTCGATCAGCGAGCCGCCCCCGGTGAGGTAGAGCGTGACGGCCGCGCCGCCGCCCGTGTGGCGGCGGTGGTTGACCGCGGAACGCGTGATCTCCACCTGGAGCCGAGTGCAGAAGGCCGCCGCGGCCTTGTGCACCGCGGCGCGCGACGGAGAGCCCGCCGGCAAGTCGCTCTGGCCGGAAAACACCTGGATCTTGAGCGTCTCCGCCGAGGCGAAGTCGATGCGGAGTTCCTCGGCGATCGACTGGGTGACCGCGTTGCCCGCGAGCGCGAGCGTGCGGATGTAGAACCGGTCCCCCTCGATGAAGAGGAGATTGGTGGAACGGGCGCCGACGTTGGCGACGATGACCGGCTCGACGACCTTCGGGTAATTATAGCGAAACGCGTGCAGCAGCGCGAGGCCAGAGGGCGTGGCGCGCTCGGGCGGGAAACCCGCCGCGTCCGCCGCCGTGCAGAGGGCCTGCATCGCGTCGAACTTCACCGCCGTAAGCATGACCTCGAGGTCGAAGCCGTCGTCGGCCACCACGTGGTGATCCCAAACCACTTCCTCCAAAGGGTACGGGATGTTCTCCGTCGCCTCGAAGGAGATGATCTTCATCCGCTTCTCCTTCGCGAGGGAGGGCGTCTTGATAAACTTGGTCAGCGCCAGGTGCCCGGGAACCGTGATCGCGGCGCCGCCGGAAAGCCGCCGGCGAGCCACGATGGCACCGAGCGACTGGGCGATCTCCGTCGACCAGCGGGCCTCGTGCGCGGGGTCGGAGGAGTGCGGCTCGAGGGCGAATTGCTGCAGGACGAGCCGCCCGGAGGCCCCCACCCCGAAGACACCGCAGGCCACGTGGCCTGCACCGATGTCGACTGCTAGAACGCGGGGGGATCGCATGGATGGATCAAAGGGGAAAGCGACTGAGAAAGGGCGAGACGCGGCAAGTGTATTATGGTTACGCGGAAGCGATTACGCGGAGCGGAGCGTGCGGCGATCGGCGCCGGTTGGAAGCGCCCGTTCATCGCGGCTCCCTCCGCACGAAAGTCGGGGTAGCTCGGGGATACTCCGCCGCGAACGGGGAAAGGTATTGCGGCACCAGAATGCCCTCATTCGTGGCGGCGGCGGTTGCGACCCGCTTCTGGAAAGCCTTGCGTGCGTCCGCGGTGGCGAGGTTTCCCGCGTAAGCGGAGCGCGCGGCGGGCACCGGCCGGCCGTCGACCATGATCTCCACCCCCCACTGCCGCGGATCCCCGTGGAGTTGGTCACGCTTCACAATTTCCGCCGGCAGATAAAAACGCACGTCCGCGCGACCCGGCTCGAGGGCGACACATTCCGCCTCAGCGCGGTAATGCTCGATCCGCCGTTCGCCGCCCAAGGTTCCGGGAAGATCGAAGGCCAGAAAAAGGATTACCTTCACCCGCGCCACCATCTGGGCTGGTGCGCCGTGAGCCGGCCGCACGTTCAATGCGACGGCAGCCTCGTACCAGTTGCCGGGATTTCCGCCGGGGGCGCGCAGGTTGGAAAACTTCACCGCGGAAACCTCGACCGGCCCGCCCGGGGCGGCGGGTGCGGCGGAGGCGGTCGAATTGCAGAGCTGGAAAGCCAGCAAGACGCCGGCGGAAAACCGAAGAATCGGGGTATTCATCACGGGATTCAAGCGGAAGGACGCGCCGGAGCCGGCGAAGTCAAACGCGTGCACAGCAAACGCGGACTTGCCGTGCACGAGGGGCCGCGTCGGTCTGGATCCCGACCGATGGAAAAAATCCCGTACAAGCTCGCCGTGCTCGTATTTCTCGAGAACCCGGCCGGCGAACAGCTCCTCCTGCTACGCGCCAAACCGCCGAATCTCGGGGTCTGGAGTCCGATCGGAGGCAAACTCGAGACCGCCACGGGCGAGTCCCCGTTCGAGTGCGCCGCGCGCGAAACCTTTGAGGAGACCGGCCTGCGGATCGGCGCGCCCGACCTGCATCTTTTCGCGATGATCGCGGAGAAAGCCTATGAAGGGCAGGCCCATTGGCTGATGTTTCTTTTCCGCTGCAAGGTCCCGCTTCCCGCGCTACCGCCCGCGATCAGCGAGGGGGAGTTCGCGTTTTTCTCCCGGGCCGCGATCGACGCGCTGCCGATTCCCGAGACGGACCGCAACGCGCTCTGGCCGATCTACGACCGCTACCGCGACGGGTTCGTCGCGTTGAAGGCCGACTGCGCTCCCGGGAAACCGATCGTCGTCGAGATCGAGCAAACCTTGACCGGAGCCCGCCCCTGAAGCCGTGGAACCGCGCGGACGAACGGTCTCTTTTCGCGGGGCTGACGCCCAACTTCCGATGCAGTTCGCTGCCGTAAGTGGCGACTGGAGAGGAATCCACGCTTGATTTCCCCTCGCACGGAAGAAATCTCGATCCCTTAAGACTCCTCCCGACCCTCCGTGACCAAGAAATCGACCACTCAGGAACCCGTCCGCGCATCCAACCGCGAGTGCCCGCCGGACCACGCCAAGGCGCCCGTCAACGCGCGTCTGACGAAGGACGATAAGATCGAACTGCTGCGCAAGATGGTGCGCATCCGCCGCTTCGAGGAGCGCAGTCTCCGCGCCTATCAGGCCAAGAAGATCGGCGGTTTCCTGCACCTCTACATCGGCCAGGAAGCGGTTGCCGTCGGCTGCTGCTCATTGATGGGCAAGAACGACCACGTGATCACAGCCTACCGCGACCATGGTCACGCCATCGCCGTGGGCATGGACACCAAGCCTCTGATGGCCGAGCTCTACGGCAAGGCCACCGGCTGCTCCAAGGGCAAGGGCGGCTCGATGCATTACTTCGATCCCTCGCGGAACTTCTGGGGCGGTCACGGCATTGTCGGAGGACAGATCCCGCTCGGCGTCGGACTCGCCTACGCCCTCAAGTTCAAAGGCATCAAGGGGGCGGCGATGGCGTTCATGGGCGACGGCGCCGTCAACCAGGGCGCCGTGCACGAGGCCTACAACCTCGCTTCCCTCTGGAACCTTCCCGTCGTCTTCGTGATCGAGAACAACGGTTACTCGATGGGCACCAGCCAGGCGCGCTCCTCCGCCGGCGAACTCGCCCAGCGGGCCGCGGGCTACGACATGCAATGGGGCCAGTGCGGCGGTCATGACGTTTACGAGGTGCGCGCGATGATGGACAAGTTCCTTACCCTCGCCCGCGACACCCATCGACCGAGCACCGTCGAAATCGATACGTACCGCTATCGCGGCCACTCCGTCGCCGACCCAGACAACACCTATCGTAGCAAGACCGAGATCGAGGAGTACCGCCGGACCAAGGACCCGATCCAGCTGTTCCAGGACCGCCTCATCGCCGAAAAGGTCATCGACCAGGCCGGCATCGACGCGATGGACACCGAGGCTCGTGCCGAGGCCGACCTGGCTGCGGACTTCTCCGAGGCCAGTCCCTTCCCCACTCCGGACGACATCCAGAAGGATGTCTATTGGGAGTCCGATAACCCTTCCGAGCGCGCCTCGCGCGGCCGGCTCTTCTTCGACTGAGCCAGTACCCACCTTCAATTTCGCCGCTCCCGGATCCCGCCACATGCCTGTCATCACTTACCGCGAAGCCGTCCGCCACGCCCTTGCCGAGGAACTCGCCCGCGACCCCAACGTGGTCGTCATGGGCGAGGAGGTCGGCCAGTTCAACGGCGCCTACAAGGTCACCGAGGGTCTCCTCGCCAAGTTCGGCCCCGACCGCGTGGTCGACACGCCGATCAGCGAGGCCGGCTTCATCGGCATGGGCATCGGCGCCTCCATGCTCGGCGTGCGCCCGGTGATGGAGCTGATGTTCTGGTCCTTCTACTCGGTCGCTTTCGACCAGATCCTCAACAACGCCGCGAACGTCCGCTACATGAGCGGCGGTCAGAT
>JAURJO010000333.1 GCA_030832235.1 Verrucomicrobiota bacterium | reverse complement strand
TTGGCCCGGAAGAAGGCCGCCAGCTCCGCCGCCAGGCGCACTTCCTCGACCTTGTTGCGGGCCGCGAGGCGCGGGCGCACGTCGGTCAGGACGCGGTCGTAGGCCACGCGGGAGACATCCTGCAGCACCGCCAGCGCCGCCTCCCGGCGCGGCGCGGGCGCCTCCTGCACGGCACGCCACGCGCGGCGAAGCTCGACGTGGGTGTCCTGGCACATCACGCGGATGATCAGCGCCATCTCGCGGAAGATGCGCCCGGTCCATTCCTGACGGTAAACCAGCGGAGTCGCCTGATCGTACGGCGCGTCATCCGGATCGGAACGCAGGGGGCGCAGCGCCTCATCGCGGTAGAAATCGCGCCGCACCGGCAGGCGGCGCAGCGCGTAGCGCTGCGGGCCGCCGGACGTGCCCGGGCGCAGGTTCCAGAGCAACTGCCCTTCAGGTGAAAGCACGTACTCGAGAAACGCCTCCGCGGCGGCGCGGTTGCGCGCTCCACGCAGGAGCGCGATCGGATCCACCGAGGCGACGGAACCGCCCGCCGGGGAAACATAGCCGACGCGTTCGGTGCGATCGCGGCGGCGTACCGCCTCCTGTTGCTGGCGGCCGTAAAAGTCGATGCACAGTCCCGCCGCGCAGTTGCCCGACGCCACGTCGATCGGCGGCTTTTGGGAGGAATCCGTGAAATAGCGGGAATTGGCGCCGATCCGCTGGAGCAACTGCATGCCGGCCAACCAGCCCTCGCGCACCGCACGCTGCTCAAGCGCGGCGGGAGCCTCCGCGGGAGCGGAACGAATGAGCGCCTCCAGTCGCAGCTGCATCTGTTGCTGGATGATGTTCTCGAACGCCTTGGCCACGGAACCGCTCTTGGTGGGATCCGCGAGCGCCACCTCACCGAGCAGTCGCGGATCGGCGAGGTCCGACCATTGCGAGGGTTCGCGCGCGACACCGAGGCGGCGCAACGAATCGCGATTGAAGATGATCCCGTAGGAACTCAGCACAGCCCCCACCCAGCGGCCGCCGGCGTCGCGATACGTTTCGCCCGCATAGCTCTCCGGAATCACCGAAGTCGTGAACCATTCGGGACGCGCGCGCTTCAGCCCGGCCTCAACCAGCCAGCCTGCCTGCGCGGCGCGCTCGAAATCGTACGTGCCGCCGCCGAAGAAGACGTCGATGCCGCAGCCGACCTCCGAGGCCAGGAACGCGGCGCGGGCGTCGCGAGCCGCCGACGGCGCGTCGGCTTTCAGGCGTCCGTTTTGAAACCCCGAAGCCACCTCGGCACTCCAGGTCCGACCCAGGCGCTTCACCCACTGCAATTCGAAGGCGGCCGAAAATTCACCTTCGAGAAAACGCGCGATCTCGCTCGTTCCCCCGACAATCCGCCAGTCGATCGAAACGGTACGCCCCGTGCGGCGTTGGTACCATTCGGCGAAGCCGAGCGCGTACTCATGACGGATCGCCTCGTTGTGGGGCGTGATGACCACGACGGTGTCGTCCGTGCGGCGTGCGGCGTCGGCCTTGGGCCGCAGGGCGAACGGCAGCGCCACGAGCGCCACCAGCGTGAGAACGATCAAAGCGCGCTTCATGCCCGGAACTGGTCCCGCGCGCGCTCAGTCGGCGAGGACAACCACATCCTCCGGTTCGGCCCGGGCAAAAACCTCGCCCTGCCCCGATTTCTCGAGAAACCGCGGGTTGAGCTCGATGACCTTCAGCGTGCGGTCGCCGGCCTGCAGCGCGTATTGGGCTAGCTCGCCCAGGTAGACCGCCTCTCCGATGCGCCCGCGCACCCAATTATCCGCGGGCTGGCGGTCGCTCAGCGACCAGCATTCCGGCCGCACGCAAAGGGTCACCTTGGCTCCGGGGGCGGGTCGCGCGGCCGGATCGCCCAGCACGCCCGCCATACGCCCCAGCGCGGTATCGACCGTGGCGCGGCCGTCCTGGCAGGACACGACCGCGCCTGGGATGAAGTCAGTCTCCCCGATGAAATCCGCCACCACCCGCCCCACCGGGCGCCGGTAAACTTCCCGGGGCGAGCCGACCTGCAGGATGCGACCACCATCGAGAATCGCCATGCGATCGGCCACCGAAAGCGCCTCTTTCTGGTCGTGGGTCACGTAGACGGTCGTGAGCTTGAATTCCTTGCAGACCCGACGGATCTCCGCGCGCATTTCCAGCCGCAGCTTCGCGTCGAGATTGGAAAGCGGCTCGTCGAGCAGGAGGCAGCGCGGACGGATGACTAGGGCGCGCGCCAGAGCCACCCGTTGCTGCTGACCGCCGGAAAGCTGGTTGGGCTTGCGATCGGCGAAGGCTCCCATGCGCACCGATTCCAGGGCCTCGGCGACCCGCCGCTTGAGCTCGGGCGCAGGCACCTTCCGCTCTTCCAACCCGAAGGCGACGTTCTCCGCCACCGTCATGTGCGGCCACAACGCGTAGCTCTGGAACATCATGCCGGTGTTGCGGCGGTGGGGTTCCAATCGCGTCACATCCTCGTCGCCAAAAAGCACCGTGCCCTCCTCCGGAATGTAGAAGCCGGCCAGGCTGCGCAGCAGCGTGGTCTTGCCGCAGCCACTGGGGCCTAGGAGGAAAAACAGCTCACCGGCGTCGATCGTGAGGTCGAGCCGCTGGAGCGCCGTGACGGAACCGAAGCGCTTGGTAAGTTGCCGGATGCGGATCGAGATCATGCGGGCGCGCCCTATCCAGCGGGTCGGCCGGCGCGGCGCAAGCGGCGAACGGAGACGCTTGCCGAAACGGAAAACCGCACTCTCGTTCCCACGTGAGCCTGTCCAGCGAACTTCCCGGTCTGACCGCCCGCCTCGACCGCCTGTGCTACCACCACGGCGGCGCGAGCCTGCCGCCGGACAAGCCGCACGCGTTCGTCTACTACATCACGATCCGTAACTCCTCAGCCTGCGCGGTCACATTGCTGGGCCGGAAATGGGTCGTGGAGCAGGTCGACGGCGAGCGCCTCGTCATCGAGGGCGACAAGATCGTTGGCGAGACCCCACGGCTCGCGCCCGGCGAGGAATTCTCGTACAACAGCTTCCACGTGACAGGAGTCGACGCCGTCGTGCACGGCAGCTTCCACGGAATCGACGAGGCTGGACGCAAGGTGCACGTGAAGCTTCCACCCTTCGAGATGGCGATCCCGCGCGAGGGTCGCGACCCGGCCGTCAAATCTTGCGGTGCATGACCTGCCGGAGCGCCTCGTAGCAGGCGATGCCGGCCGCGGTGCTGAGGTTCAGCGAACGGAGCGAGGGATCAGCCTGCGGAATACGAACGCGCCGTTCGGAAAGTTCGTGGTGCAGCCAATCCGGCGCGCCCGAGCTTTCGCTGCCGAAGACGAGTCCATCGCCGTCGGCGAACTCCACGTCCCAGATTCCCTGCTCCGCCTTCGTGCTGAGGAGCCAAAGTCGCGCGGGAGCCGCAGGACTCGCGCGAAAGGCCGCCCAGTCGGCGTGCTCATGCACGTCGAGAGACTTCCAGTAGTCCATGCCGGCGCGCCGCAGGTTGCGGTCGTTGATCACGTAGCCGAGCGGATGAATCAGGTGCAGGCGCGAGCGGGTGATGGCGCACATCCGGCCGATGTTGCCGGTGTTCGGCGCGATCTCGGGCTGGAACAGGACGACGTGCAGCATGGCCCCGATGATCAGCCGCGCCGCTGTTTCATCGCCTGATCGACCTCGCGGAGTTGCACGCGCTTCTTGAGGTCCTCGCGCCGATCGAAGCTCTTTTTTCCGGTGCAGAGCGCCACCTCGACCTTCACCAGCGCCTCCTTGAAGTACATCCGGAGCGGCACCACCGCCCGACCGCCGCCGGTCTCGAGCGCAACGCGGATCTTTTCGAGCTGCCGCCGGTGCAGGAGGAGCTTCCGGATACGCTTGGCGTCGTGATTGTGGATGTTGCCGAAGGCGTACTGCTCGATGTGGGCGTTGTGCAGCCAAAGCTCCCCTTTTTCCACCCGCGCGAACGCATCACTGATCTGGGCTTTGCCGGCGCGGATCGCCTTAACCTCGGTGCCGCGAAGCTGGATGCCGGCCTCGAAGCGCTCATCCACGGTGTAGTCCCGCAGCGCCTTCGCGTTGCGGACTTCCGTGAAGCGTTTGGCGTCTGGGCGGGCGGCGGACATGGCGACGAACTGTCGGACAGCGAGAATCAAAAAGGCGGCGCCGGCAATCGCCGCGCCGCCTTGGAAAATCCGCCTGGGACGGGATCAGGAGGCCAACTCGTGGCTGATCTTGTTCTCGATGACCTCGCGCAAGGCGACGTCCTCGGGGGCCAGCTTCTCGAGCGACTCAACGAGCGGGCGGTTGCCACGCTTGAGCTGCTTCACGCGGCGGGACACCACGTTGATCAGGACGTTCGGGTCCTGGACCTGCTTCTGGGCTTCCTTGATGTATTCGTCACGCATGGTCGTCGGATTGCTTGGTTCGGAACCGCGCAAGGGATCCGTCAGCCCCTCAAGCGTCAACAGCGAATTCCGCCCGGCCGAAGCACTCTGGCGAAAGGGCCAGGACCGGGCGCCGACCGGAAGTTCCTAACCCTCCGGCAGTTCCTGATCCCGCGTCTCCGGCAGAAAGCGCAACACGATGAGGCCGAGGAGGAAAAACATGCCCAACACCGAGACGGCGACCGGCAGGGCAAAGGTCGATTTCATCCACGCCGAGAGCCAGATCAGAACCGGGGCGGCAAGGATGCGACCGGTGTTGAAGCAAAAGCCGGCGCCAGTGGCCCGCAGATGAGTCGGGAAAAGCTCCGGAAAGTAAACCGCGTAGCCGGCATGGATGCCCTGAGCGAAGAATCCGAAGACCGGCAGGAGCACGAGCAGAAGCGCGTAGCTGCCGAAATATCCCGGCACCCAGCAAACCACCAAGGTCATGACGCAGGCGGCCACGTGCATCACGGCGAAGGTGCGCCGGCGTCCCCAGCGCACGCTGAGTGGCCCGAACATCAGCATCCCCAGCCCGGCCCCGGCGGTCTGCACGAAACCGAAGGCGATCTTGGCACGGGAGGCCGCCTCACCGGCCGGCACACCCAGCCGCCGCAGTAGGTCATCGGCGATGTTCTGACCCGCGACCACCACGCCCCAGAAGGTCGCCAAGCCAACCATTGCAAGCAAGGCCCCGCCCAAGGCGCGACCACGCCAACGGGGATCGCCGAGCAGTTCGCGGAAACTCCCCAACTGCTCCGCGCGCGTCTCCTTCGCCCGTCGCCACGAATCGGGCTCCTTCACGCTCATCCGAACCCAGAGCACCAGCAGCGCGGGGACCACCCCGACCAGATAGGCCATCCGCCACTCCGCGCCGACCCACAGCCCCGTACCCGCCGCCAACCACAGTCCTGCCACACTCGACGCGTGGAAAATAACCCCCGCCCGCTCGCGGGCGTGCGCCGGAAAAACCTCCGCGACCAAAGCGGCGCCCACCGCCCACTCGCCACCCACTCCCATCGCCACCAGGAACCGCAAGGCGCCGACATGCCAGAGCTCGGTCGCGAAAGAAGTGAGTCCGGAAAAGATGCTGTAGAAAAGGATGGTGACCGACATCACCGGCACCCGTCCCCAGCGGTCCGCCAAACTGCTGAAGAGCCAGCCGCCGAGCGTCCCCCCGATCAGGAAAATCCCGAGAAACCGCTCGCCCCACGACGCCGTGGCGGCGGCCAGCGCGGTCGGCGTGATCGCCGGGTTGGCGGCCCGCAGCAGGTCGGGAAGCATGTCGCCGCGCGTGATGTTGTAGAGCTGTCCCTCGAACGCGTCGAAGATCCACCCGAGGCACGCGATGAACAGCACGAGCCATTGGTAGCGCGTGACACCGTCGTGCCAGCGCAATGGGGCTGGCGCGGGGGCGCTCATAGCCCCCCCCCCGCGAGATCGGGCACCGGCAGCGGACGTCCCTGGCGGATGGATTCCTCGGCCAGCAGGCAAAGGCCGGCCGACCAAACGCCATCCTCGCCCGTCGCGGCCGGCGGCGCCTCGCCGCGCACCATGCGCACGCAGCGGTCGATCTGCTCGCGCAGCTCGAAGACCTCGCCGCTGTGCCGCGCGAGCTTCACCTCCTCGAGTTTTTCGCCGTCGAACACCTTCAGGAAGAATGTCGGCTCCAGTGTACGGTCGAGGGCGCCACTCCAGGCCGCCCAAATCGCCCCCTTGGTGCCGGCAATCTTCACCGTCTGGTGGTGCTCGAAGGCGGCCAGCGTCTGCGACACGACCGCATACGAGCCGTTCGCATAGCGGAAGATCGCGCTGAAGTTGTCGTAAAGCCCCGGTCGGTTGGGATCGCGGGAATTGCCGTAGGCGTGGAGTTCCACCGGGTCACCGGCCGCCTCCAGGTACCAGCGCGCAAGGTCGAAGAAGTGAATCGGCTCCTCCAGCACCCAACTGCCCACGCGGCTGGGATCGTAGCGCCAGCCCGAGGCGCCGA
>JAURJO010000332.1 GCA_030832235.1 Verrucomicrobiota bacterium | reverse complement strand
TGCATCCAAGCGCGCGAGCTTCGCCCGGGATCTCCGGAGAAAGCGGTACAGCGAAGCCTTGGTCCGAAGCGTTTCCCAACAAACGCTTCGCGAGCCTTCGCCGTCCTTGGCGTCTTGGCGTTTGGGTTTAGATTCCGATGATCAGGCGGGAGGGGTCCTCGATGGCCTGCTTCACCTTCACGAGGAAGGTGACGGCCTCTTTGCCGTCGATCACGCGGTGATCGTAGCTCAGGGCGAGGTACATCATCGGGCGGATGACGACCTGGCCGTTCACGGCGACGGGGCGCTCGTTGATGGCGTGGAGCCCGAGGATCGCGCTCTGCGGCGCGTTGAGGATCGGCGTCGAGAGCATCGAGCCGAAGATGCCGCCGTTGGTGATCGTGAAGACGCCCCCTTCGAGGTCCGCGAGGGTGATCTTGCCGTCGCGAGCGCGTTTGGCGCAGTCGGCGATCGATTGCTCGATGCCAGCCATCGACAATGAGTCGCAGCCGCGCACCACCGGGACCATCAGGCCCTTCTCGGTCGAGACGGCCACCCCGATGTCGTAGTAGTGGTTCTGCACGAGCGTGTCGCCCTCCAGGGACGAGTTCACGGCGGGCACGGTCTGCAGGGCGTGCACGGCGGCCTTGGTGAAGAACGACATGAAGCCGAGCTTCAGGCCGTGTTTTTTCACGAAGTCGTCCTGGTACTTGGCGCGGAGCGCCATGACGGCGGACATGTCGACCTCGTTGAAGGTCGTGAGCATGGCTGCCTGATGCTGCGCGGAAACGAGCCGCTGGGCGATCTTGGCGCGAAGTGGTGATAGCTTGCGGCGCGTCTGGCGTCCCTCGGGCGCCGCGGCGGGAGCCGTGGCAACGGGAGACGGAGCCGGTGTCGGAGCGGCTGGCGTTGTCGCGGGAGCGGGCGCGGCGGTGGCGGCGAGCATGTCGCCCTTGGTCACGCGGCCGGCCTTGCCGGTACCGGTGACACCCGCGGGGTCGACACCGGTTTCAGCGGCGAGGCGACGGACGGCGGGCGAGACGGACGCGTCGTTGGCGGCGGACTTCGCTTCCGCCTTGGGCGCCGGCGCAGGGGCGGGAGCAACACCGGCGGCGGTGTCGATCACCGCGACCGTCTGGCCGATCTTCACCTCGGAGCCCGCGGCCACCTTGAAGGAGATGCGGCCGGCCGATTCAGCGACGCCCTCGGAGGTTATCTTGTCGGTCTCCAGCTCGAAGATCGGCTGGTCCTTGGCAACGACGGCGCCGTCAGCGACGTGCCACTTGGCGAGGACGCCGGAGGAGATCGATTCGCCCATGGGCGGGACTTTGACTTCGAGGAGAGGCATGGATCGGGGAAGGGAGGCGGTGGGTGTGGAAGCGGAAGTGTCGGACAGACGGTGCGCTCAGGAGGCGAACGCCTGCTTGAGCAGCGCGCCGAGTTCGAGGCGATGGACGGCGAGGGTGCCGACGGCGGGTGAGGCCGAGGCGTCGCGTCCGGCGTAGCGGGCCTTGCGGCCGAAGGTTTCCTCCAGTTGCGGGGCGATCCAGGACCAGGCGCCCATGTTTTCGGATTCCTCCTGCGCCCAGACCACCTGTGCACCGGCGTATTTCTTGGCAATTTCCGAGAGCCGTTTCCGGTGCAGGGGGTAAAGTTGCTCGATACGCACAATCGCGGTGTCGAGGTGCTTGTTGCGCGTCCGGTAGTCCGCGAGGTCATAGTACACCTTGCCGGAGCAAAGGATGAGCCGCGCGGCCGGCTGGCCGGCCGGGAACAGAGGATCGTCGATGATTTCCTGGAAACCGCCGCCGGTGAAGTCCTCGACCTTCGAAACGGCGGCCGGGTGGCGGAGCAGCGACTTGGGCGACATGACCACGAGCGGCTTCTTCACGTCGCGCTTCACCTGGCGGCGGAGCACGTGGAAGAAGTTCGCGGGGGTGGAGATGTTGGCGACCTGGATGTTGTCCTCGGCGCAGATCTGCAGGAAACGCTCGAGACGGGCGGACGAGTGTTCGGGGCCCTGTCCCTCGTATCCGTGCGGCAGAAGGAGCACGATGCCGCTGGTGCGGTACCATTTCGACTCGGCGCTGGAGATGAACTGGTCGATGACGACCTGGGCGCCGTTGGCGAAGTCGCCGAACTGGGCCTCCCAGATGCAAAGCATGTCAGGGTAATCGAGCGAGTACCCGTAGTCGAAACCCAGCACCGCCGCCTCGGAGAGCAGCGAATTGTAGACGCAGAAGCGGGCCTGGTCGGACGCGAGGTGGTTGAGCGGCGCGTGGGTCGCGTTGGTCTCGACATCATGCAGCACGGCGTGGCGGTGGCTGAACGTGCCGCGCTCGCAATCCTGGCCGCTGAGGCGCACCGGTGTGCCCTCGAGAACGAGCGAGCCGAACGCGAGCGCCTCGGCGAAGCCCCAGTCGATCGGGCCGCCGTCCTTGAAGGCCTGCGTGCGGGCGTCGAGGAAGCGGCGGATCTTCGGGTGCGGCTTGAAGTCGGCCGGCACCGCGACGAGCCCGCTCGCGACCCGCGCGAGCAGGTCGGACTTCACGCCGGTGGCGACCGGCTTGAAATGAAAATCCGGCTGGAAAACCGCGGTGGAGCCCTCGAAGCGGCGGGTCTCGGCGGCGGCGGCCCGCTTGGCTGACTTGGCGGTCTCGGCGGCCTTGGCCTTCTCGAGGTGTTTCTCGAGCGCCTCGGAGTATTCGGCGCGGATCGCGTCGGACTTCGACTCGGTGACGGTGCCTTCGGCGACCAGCTTGCGGGTCAAGACCGCCGAGATCGGCGGGTGCGCCGCGATTTTCTTGTAAAGTAGCGGCTGCGTGAAGGCCGGCTCATCGGTCTCGTTGTGGCCGTGCTTGCGGTAGCAGACCATGTCGATGACGACGTCGCGCTGGAACTTCACGCGGAACTCGAGCGCGAGCCGGGCGACATGGCACACGGCCTCGGGGTCGTCCCCGTTCACGTGGAAGATGGGGGCCTCGATCATCTTCGCGACGTCGGTGCAATGGACCGTGGAGCGCGAATCGCGCGGCTCGGTGGTGAAACCGATCTGGTTGTTCACCACGATGTGGAGGGTGCCGCCGGTCTTGTAACCGGGTAGCTGGGAGAAATTCAGCGTCTCGGCGACGATGCCCTGGCCGGCGAACGCGGCGTCGCCATGGATGAGCAGCGGCAGCACGCGCCAACGCTCCTCTGTCGCGCCGCGGATGCGCTGCCGGGCGCGGGCCTTGCCCTCGACCACCGGGTTGACGATCTCGAGGTGGGACGGGTTCGCGGCGAGGCGCACCTCGACGGACTTGCCGGACGCGGTCTCCAGCACGGCCTCGTAGCCAAGGTGGTATTTCACGTCGCCGTCACCGCCCACGGTTTCGGGAATGTAATTTTCCGAGAACTGCTCGAAGAGCACGTCGAAGCTCTTGCGCATCACGCTCGTGAGGATGTTGAGGCGCCCGCGGTGGGCCATGCCCATGACGACCTCCTCCACGCCGACCTTCGGACAGTACTCGATGATCGAGTCGACCGCCGCCACCATCGTCTCGCCGCCCTCAAGGGAGAAACGCTTCTGTCCGACGTACTTCGTGTGGAGGAAGCGCTCGAAAAGTTCGGCTTTGTGGACGCGCCGGAGAATGCGGACTTTTTCGGCCTTGGAGAAATCCGGCTGGTTACGGGAACTCTCCATGCGGGTTTCCAGCCACTGGCGTACCTCGACGTCTTGAATGTGGGTGTACTCGACGCCGATGCGGTCGCAGTACGTGTTGCGCAGCGCGAGGAGGATGTCGCGCAGCTTCATCTGCCCGCCGCCGAGGTAGGTGCCGATGTCAAAGGAGGTTTCAAGATCCGCATCGCCCAGACCGAACTGCGCGAGGGACAGCTTGGGATGCGGTGCCGGGGCGTCGCCGAGCGGATCGAGATGGGCCTCGAGGTGTCCGAGGGAGCGGTACGCGTTGATGAGCTGATGGACCCGCGACTGCTTCAGACTGTCGATGATCGGGACGGTGGCATGGGCTTGCGAAGCATCGCGAGAGGCTTCGGCCAGGGCCGCGGCGGGTGAGTTACCGTTGGAGCCCAGCGTAAACCCTTGGAAGAAAGCGCGCCAGGTGGGGTCGACCGAGTTGGGATCGGCGAGCCAGGCTTGGTAGGACGACTCAATGACGTCAGCGTTGGCGAGTGAGGGAAGGTTGGGACGAAACATGACGGAGTAAGGTGCCGCGGGGTGATACGTAGCATCACCACGCGGCCGATTTCAGGAAAAACGGAAGGCGAGATCTAATCACATGCTTTCCAGTGAAACAAGTGCCCGACCGATAGTCGGGGTGATTGCAATCGTGCTTAAGGTGCGCTTAAGGGTGATAAGTAGTCCACCCCCGCACCATGGAAGCAGAGATCAAGCGATCCCTCGAAGCGTTGCTAGCCGCCATCGCGGCTGGTAACGGACAAGTCATTGCCGAAGAAATGGTTAAGCTTGATGACTACTTGGAGCGAGGGAGGGCGGGTTTACACCCCCAGTTGGCGCATTTTCTCCAGAACCGAAGCTACGCGAAGGCGCGGATGTTTTTGGCGGGTGACTCGGATATTCCCGTTGGGGTGTGCGGAGGCGGGCGTCACCCGAGGGGTTAAGTCATGGTTGATGGAAAAATCTCCACTGAGGGTGGGTCGTCCTTGGCGCACAATCCGTTCGGCGCCTTGAGCGCCGCTGGGCTACCCTCCAAACCAACTTCCGCGGCGCCGAAGCCGGCTTCGAGTGCAAGCTCCGCTCCCGCTGCGGCGAAAAACCGCGGTCGCGTCGATATCCGACGCGAGACGGGCGGCCGCGGGGGGAAGACCGTCACCGTCGTGGACGGATTTGTCGGGATCGGGCTGCCGGAGAAGGAGCAATTGGCCAAACGCATGCGCGCGGCCTGCGGTTGCGGCGGAACCGTGAAGGACGGCGCGATCGAGATCCAAGGCGACCAGCGGGAAACCGTGGCGCGGATTTTGAGCGAGGCCGGGTTCCGCCCCGTCTTCGCCGGAGGCTGATCAGGCGGCCAAACCGGCGGCGAGGGCAAGAGCGCCCTTGGCGCGGTTCAGAATGTAGAGGTGGTAACCGGGGGCGCCGTTCGCGATCAGGCCGCGAATTTGATTCAGCGCCCAATCGATCCCGATGGTTTCCACCACATCGGCGTTATCCGCTGCGGCTTCTAGTCGCTTGGTCAGCTGCTCGGGAAGCGTGGCCCCGCACATCTGCGTGAACCGTTGGATCTGTTTCAGCGAGAGCACCGGCATGATTCCCGGCACAATGGGCACCGTGATTCCGGCCGCGCGGCATTTCTCCACAAAGCGATAGTAGACCGCGTTGTCGAAGAAGAGCTGGGTGGTGACGAAAGCCGCTCCCGCGTCGACTTTGCGGCGCAAATGGGTGAGGTCGGCCTCCAAGCTGGGCGCCTCGGGGTGTTTTTCCGGATAACCGGCCACGCCGAGGCAGAAATCGTTGTGGCGCGCCTTGAGCAACTCCGCGAGTTCGCTCGCGTGACGCAGTCCGTCAGTCGCCACCTTGAACTCGGTCGTGCCTTTGGGCGGATCCCCGCGGAGGGTCATGATGTTACGGAATCCGCCGCCATGGATGCGGTCGGCCAAGGCCGACAGCTCAGCCCGAGAGTGCCCCACGCAGGTGAGGTGGGGCATGACGGTGAAGCCGAACTCCGAGCGCAGCAGAGCGCTGACTTGGGCCGTGCGATCGCGGGTGGTTCCTCCGGCCCCGTACGTCACGGATACAAAATCAGGCTGCATGCGCCTTAGGGCCTGAGCGGTCGCACGCAACGCCTCCACGCCCGCATCGTCCTTGGGCGGGAAAAACTCCAAGGAGCGTAGCACACGTCGCTCGGCGAAGAGTTCTGAGATGGGGCGGTCGGGTGTCATAAGACGTATCAACGCATGCGGAAGTGTTGATACGTGTAAAGCCTCGACTCGTGGGAGCGCAAAAAAGCGCGGGTTGAGCCCGCGCTTGGGTAGCCGTGGCGATTTTGCGGCAAGCTTACTTTTTCGGCTCCGCGGCAGGAGCGGTCGCGGCCGGAGCCGGGGAGGGAGCCGGTGGGGGCGGGGCCGCTTCGAAAAGCTCATCCGCTTTCTGCGGCAGGCCGGTGAACGTGTACTCGGCGATCTGGAAGGCACGTTTCGCCATGTGGCTGTTCACGGGCGCCGAGGCGTCGGAGTGCGAAACGAACGCGAACACCGGACCGGCGGGGATGGTTTCAAACTCCGGCGCGAGCGGCTTGTCGTCCTTCTTCTCGCCCGGCTTCGCCTCTTCCTTCTTGGCGAGATCCGCCACGCTACCGAGGGCGGCGGGCCCCGTCTTGCCGTCCGCCGAGGGCGCCGGCGGCTTGAGTTTCTTTTCCTCGGGTTTCCGGCCCATTGCCACGGAGATCGTTTTGCCGTCGAAAGTGGTCAGTTTGAACGCGCGCTGGTTCGCCTTGGCGGCGATGGCGTTGGCGTCGTCGGTCGCCGAGGAGTCGGTGAAGCGCACAGTTCCGACGCTGCTCAGCAGCGAGCCGATGCGGTCTGCCTTCACCTTCTGGCCGGCCGGGGTCTTGTCCGCCGTCCAAGCATCATCTTTCTTTGACCTAGAAACGGTGACGGGTCCGCCCTCGGCGAACGGAATTTCGATCTTCGCCACGTCGTCGGGCTTGATGTTCGTAAGCTCAGCGTTGGCCCAGTTGCGCGCCTCCAGGTCGAGCCAAGCGCTGAAGCTGGCGAGGAACGCTTTCTGCTCATCGCCGAAACGCACGAAGCGGCCGCCGCCGGTCTCCGGATTTTTGCCGAGCGTGACGGTGAACACCACTTTGTCCGAGGCGTCGAGCAGCTCGACCTTGGTATCCTTGAACTCAAGACGACCGATGCGCTCGGCGTTGCTGGTGACGAGGCGTTGGAGCTTCGCCTCGGTGAGGTTGCCGACGAAGCCCGACAGTTTTGTGAAGTCCGCCGGCATGTCATAATAGCTTGGAACCTTCCACGAGCCGTCGGTTTGCCGGGTGAGCTCGAGGTTTTTCCCGGCGTCCGAGATGCGGATTTTCGCCGCTTTCTCGATCGCGGCACGGTCGACCATCGGCTGGTTGAGACGCGCGTCGGCGGGCGGCGGCGGAGTCGGGCGCTGAAGCACGTAGGCGCCGACCGCGAGGACGGCGAGGACGACGATGGAGACGATGAGGGTCTTGATTTTCATCGCGGGCGAAATGGTTGGATCGTGATGGGGCGTTTACTTCCGGCGGTTGCGGTAGAACCAGAAGCCGAACGCGCCGACGAGCACCGGCGTGGCGAGGAGGTTCAGCACCAGCAGGCGGTTCTCGAGGCGGTCGATGTCCTCACGCAGGGCGCG
>JAURJO010000331.1 GCA_030832235.1 Verrucomicrobiota bacterium | reverse complement strand
TCAGGAGCCAGGGCGTGGCCACCTGCAGTTCACGAGGGAAAAGCGGCCACAGGATGCGCAGGAACCCGTAGACGCCCATCTTCGACATCACGCCGGTGAGGAACATCGACGCTCCGACCGGCGCCTCGGCGTACGCGGGTGGCAGCCAGGTGTGGAACGGCCAGAGCGGGACCTTCACCGCGAGGCCGAGCAGCACGCCGAGGAAGACCGCCTGCGGCCACCACGAGCCGTCGCCGCCGAGCTTTCGGGCGAGGGAGCCGTCCGCGCCGAGTTGCGCCAGTTGCTGGAAATCGAAGGTGCCCGCCGCATTGAACAGCGAGGCGAACCCGAGCAGCATGAACGCGCTGCCGCCGAGGGTGTAGATGACGAACTGGTAGGCCGCGCGCGTCGCACCCGGTCCGCCCCAGATTTTGATCAGGAAGTAGGCGGGGATGAGGCTGAGCTCCCAGAAGATGAACCAGTGGAAGAAATCGAGCGCCAGGAACACCCCAAGCGCGGCGCCCTGCAACGTGAGGAAGAATGCGGCGAACCCGCGGACTCCGCCGACGGAGCGGAAACCGACGCAGAGTGCGGCGGGTGCCACTAGCCCGGTCAGGAGCACGAGGATCAGGCTCAGGCCGTCGAGTCCGAGGTGGTAGTGGACGTTGAGCACGCCGATCCACGCGTGCTGCTCTACGAATTGCGGCGCCGTGCGCGCGGCGTCGAATCCGTCGAGCACCGCCAGCGTGAGCGCCAGCGTCGACAGGCTCGCCGCGAGCGCGAGGCGGCGCTGGAAGTTTCCGGGCATGCGCGGCAGCAGGGCCAGCGCCACCGCACCGACCCACGGCAGGAATACCAGCAGCGAAAGCAGGGGCAGGGTGCTCATCGGCGTCCTCCCAGCAGCACGGCGAGTGCGATCAATGTGAACCCTATCGCTATGTAGCGGAGGTAGGCGTGGGCGTCACCGGTTTGTCCGCGCGAATACGCCCGCCCGCCGGAACGCAGACCGCCGCTCGCCGCGTCGAATCCGCCGTTGATCAGGTTCTCGTCGGTCTCGCGCGTGACCTGGCCGGTGAAAAGACCGAGGCCCGCCAGCAGACGAACGGTGCCATCCCAGACCCGGCGGTCGAGCGCGTCGGCCAGCGCGGCCGTGAACGCGTTGAGCCGTCCGACGGTCGCGGCGTACAGTTCGTCGAAGCCTAGGCGGCCGGCCAGCGCGGCGAAAAGACGCGGGGTGCGGTGCTCCAGCGGGTCGGTGTCGCCAAAGCGGGTGCGGGGAACGCGCGCGTAGAGTGCCCAGCCTGCGCCGATTCCAGTCGCGACGAGGACGATGGAAACTGCCATCAGGCCGAATCCGCCGGGCTCCGCGGCGAAACGCGGATCCAGCGTACGTTGCAGCCATGGCCACCATGGAGTGCCCAAGAAGCCGAGCAGTACCGCGCAAACCGCAAGCAGCAGCAGCGGCACAGTCATGACCGCGGGACTCTCCTGCGCATGGGCGGCACCTTCTCCGCGTGGCGTTCCTAGAAAGGCCTCCGCGACGAGGCGCGTCATGTAGAAGGCCGTGAGCACCACGGCGACGAGCCCGGCGGCGAAGGGTAGCTGGGAAACAGTCCAGCCGTGCGCCGCGTGCAGGATGGCCTCCTTGCTCCAAAAGCCGGAGAACAGGAACGGCACGCCGGCCAGCGCCATCATGCCGACGGCGAACGTCGCGAAGGTCACCCGCAACGGCGTGCGCAGACCGCCGAGACGGCGGATATCCTGCTCGTGGTGCGCGGCGTGGATGACGGAGCCGGCGCCGAGGAAGAGCAGGGCCTTGAAGAAGGCGTGCGTGAGCAAATGGAAGATCGCGGCGACCCAAGAGCCGACGCCGAGCGCGAGCATCATGTAGCCGAGTTGTGAAACCGTGGAGAAGGCCAGGATCCGTTTGATGTCGTTCTGGCCGACGGCGATCACCGCGCCGAGGAGGGCGGTGATCGCGCCGATCGTGGCGACGACGCTCAACGCGTGGAGCGGGGCCGAAGGCAGCGTGAGATCCGCCGACATCAGCGGATAGACGCGCGCGATGAGGAAGACGCCGGCCGCGACCATTGTCGCCGCGTGGATAAGAGCCGACACTGGGGTCGGACCCTCCATCGCGTCGGGCAGCCAGACGTGCAGCGGGAACTGGCCCGACTTGCCCGCGGCGCCGCAGAAGATCAGCAGCCCGATCGCGGTGGAAACGGCGAGACCGCCGACCGTGGTTTGGGCGGAGAGTGCCGCGAGCGGACCCGCTTCCAAGACTCCCTCGCCGCTGTCGAAGAAAAGCAGCGAGCCGGTGGCGTCATAGAGCCAGATCAGGCCGAGGAGCAGTCCCAAGTCGCCGATACGGGTGGTGATGAAGGCCTTCTTCGCCGCGGCGGCCGCCGAAGGTTTGTGGAACCAGAACCCGATGAGGAGGTAGGAGGAGAGGCCGACCAGTTCCCAGCACACGAAGAGCAGCAGCAGGCTGTTAGCGACGAGGAGGCCGAGCATCGCCGCGGCAAAGAGGCTCAGGAAGCAGAAGAACTGTTTGAAGTTGGCGTCCTCCGCCATGTAGCCGGCGCTGAAGACGAAGATCAGCAGGCCGACGAAGGTCACCATCACGCACATCAACGCGGTCAACGGGTCCAGCAGCCAGCCGAGGCGCAGCGTCCCGTGTCCGAGGTCGAACCACGCGAAGTTGTGGACGGCGTGGACGGCAGGGTCGCGGAGCGCGGTGACGAGCGCCCCGCAGGACAGTAAGAACGAGAGGGCCATGGCCGCGATCGCGGCACCGGCGGTCGCCTGCCGAGCGGTGCGGGGAGCGAAGGCACCGATGCCGGCCGCGAGCAGCGGCAGCGCGGGGATGAGCCAGAGGAAGTGGATGGGCAGGCTCATCGTTTCAGCCGCGCAGGCGGTTGGCCTCCTGCAGCCGGATGTTCCGCTGATGCCGGTGCACGGCGATCACCAGGGCGAGACCCACGGCCGCTTCAGCGGCGGCGATGGCGATTGCGAACAGAACAAACAGGATGCCGGTGCCCTCGGCGGGAGCAGGGCCATAGCGCCAGAAGGCGATCAAGTTGATGTTGCCCGCGTTGAGCATCAGCTCGACGCCGAGCAGCACGAGGATCGCGTTGCTGCGGGACAGCGCGCCGATCAGCCCGACGCAGAAGAGCGCGCTGGAGAACAGCAGGCACAGGTGCAGCGGGGAAAGGTTCATCGCGGCTCCCCCGGATCAGCAGGCCGACTCGTTGCAGCGATCACCACTGCGCCCAGGAGCGCCACGGTGAGAAGTGCGCCGACGACGACGAGGGCGGCAGCGTGGGGTCCCATCAATTGGAGTCCGATTTCACGCACCGTCACCGGCGGCGGCGGTTTGGCGGTCGTCCGCAATGGCGAGCCGACGATCGCGCCGACCAGCACGCCGAGAACGGCGCCGCCGGTGATCAGCGCGGGCAGGAGTCGGCCCGCGGAAGCCGGGGTGACTTCGGCCTCATCCCGCGACGGGCGCGTGAGCAGAACGGCGAAGAGTACCACCATCGAGATGGCGCCGACGTAGACCAGTACCTGGGCGAACGCGACGAACTCGGCGCCGGCCCAGAGGTAAAAAGCCGCGATTCCGGCCCAGCTCGCGACCAGCAGTAGCGCGCTGCGGATCAGGTTGCGCAGCGCCATCGCGACCGCCGCGGTGGCAACGGTGAGGAACGCGATGAGGAGGAAGGCGAGGCTCACGGCGGGGTTCAGGCGTAGCGGTAGCTGCGGGGGCCGAGTCCGGCGCTGAGTCGCCGCCCGAGCGCGAGGAACGGCCCGATGACGAGCGCCCCGGCCACGACCCAGCGCGCGAATGCGAGCGGTCCGGCCCAGCCCGCGGAAAGAACCCAGAAGGCGGCCGTGAACAGGTTCACGAGCGCCAGCGGCACGAGGAATTTCCACGCGAGACGCGTGAGCTGGTCGATGCGCAGGCGTGGGAACGTCGCGCGGATCCACATGAACACGAAGAGCAGGGCGAGGAGCTTCGCCGCGAACCAGCAGTAAGACGGAATGAAGCCGAGGGCGGGGAACGGCGCCTGCCAGCCGCCGAGGAAGAGGGTCACACCCATGCCGCTGAGCGCGCACATGCCGAAGTACTCGGCCATGAAGAATAGGGCGTACTTGAAGCCCGAGTATTCCGTGAGGTGGCCCGCGATCAGTTCGCTTTCCGCCTCGGGCAGGTCGAACGGCGAGCGATTGGATTCGGCCAGCGCGGCGACGAAAAAGATGAGAAAACCCGCGAAACCCCACGGCGTGAACACGTGCCACTGCGGCAGGATGCCGAAGAGCCACGCGCCCTGTTTCTCGACGATCACGCTTGTGGAGAGCGAGCCGGCTTCCAGTACCACGGCGACCACCGAGAGCAGCAGCGGCAGCTCGTAGCTGATGAGCTGCGCGAGGGCGCGCATCGCGGCGAGCAGCGAGTATTTGTTCCGGCTCGCCCAGCCGGCCATGAAGATCGCGAGCTCCGTTGCCGCTCCGGCGGCGAAGAAGTACAGTACCGCCGCGTCGAGCTCCACCGGCAGCAGCGTGCGGCCGTACGGGATCACCGCGAAGGTCATTATGGAGAACGCCAGCAGCGCCACCGGAGCCAGGAAGTGCAGCACGCGGTCGGCGCCGCGCGGAACGATGTCCTCCTTGGTGAGCATCTTGATGCCGTCGGCCAGCGGCTGCGCGAGGCCGTAGGTGCGGAGGCCGAGGAAGGGCAGGGGCGCGCGGTTGGGGCCGGGGCGGTTCTGCACGCGGCCGAGGATCTTGCGCTCGGCAAGGGTGAGCAGCGCGAAGAGCGTCGCGAACACCACGAAGACCGCGACGATGGAGAGGAGGCTGTTGGCCAGCCACCGCCACGACTCCGGAAGCCAGTTCGTGCAGGCGTCCCGCAGCGCGACGGGCAGTCGCTCCAGCAGGGGCAACGGGTTCGCGGCGGGGGCGCTCATGCGGTGGGCGGCGGGTTGGCCGGGGGAACCGGTGCGGCGGCGGGCGGAGTAGCCGCGGGCGCAGGGGAAGTTACGGCGGCCGGCGAGGGTGCGGGTGTCGCGGCGGTTGTAGATCGTGTGGCGGCGGCGGGTTTCGGCGCCGCCGGTGCGGCCTTGGCGGCTTTCGCCGCGGCTTGCTTCGCCTTCTGTTCCGCGAGCGCGGCGTCGACGCCGGCGGCCTCCGTCGGGTGGATCTGGTGGTAGTACTCGTTGGACTTCGAGAGGTCCTCGCGGTGCAGCAGCAATCCGCCGAAGCGGTCCCGCGTCGCGATCTCGTACTCCTGGTCCATCTTGATCGCGTCAAACGGGCAGACCTCGACGCAGATCTGGCAGCTCATGCAGACGGAAACATCGATGTCGAAGACCTTGGGCCGCTTGAGCGCCTTACCTTTTTCATCCCGCTCCATCACGATGTAGATGCACTGCGGCGGACACTCCTTTTCGCAGATCTGGCAGGCCACGCAGCGCAGCGTACCAGCGGGATCCGCGGGGTCATCGTGGACGAGAAAGGGGAAGTTCCGGTAGTTTTCAGGGAGCTTTGTGCGTTGCTCGGGGTACTCGGTCGTGACGTAGCGCGTCGGGTCGTGGAAGCTGCCGGCGAGGTTTTTCGCGGTGACCGCGAGGCCTTGGAGGAGTCCGGAGCCGAGCATGGGGAAAGGGGTCAGCGGTCGACCTCGCCGAGCACGATGTCGACGCTGCCGAGGATGATGACGGCGTCGGCGACCGTCTGGCCGAGGCACATGTCCTCGAGCACGGTGAGATTGATGAACGACGGCGGACGCACGCGGTAGCGGTATGGGTTGGGACCGCCGTCGCTGATGAGGTAGAAACCGATCTCGCCCTTCGGGCCCTCGATGCGGCCGTACGCTTCGCCGGGCTTCGGGCGGAGGCCGCGGTTCTTGGCCTTCGCATCGATGATCGGCCCCGCGGGCAGGTCGCGCAGCGCCTGCTGCAGGATGCGGATCGACTCCCGCATCTCGAGGACGCGGATCATGTAGCGGTCGTAGGTGTCGCCGTGGGCGCCGAGCGGCACGCGGAACTCGAAGCGCGGATAGAAGCCGTAGCCGTCGACCTTGCGGAGGTCGTAGTCGACACCGCAGGCGCGCAGCATCGGCCCCGTGATGCCGGCGTTCACCGCGAGGTCGGGTTTCAAAACCCCGACACCCTGCGTG
>JAURJO010000330.1 GCA_030832235.1 Verrucomicrobiota bacterium | reverse complement strand
CCTCGGCGTCGCCCATCGAGAAAATCAAGGACGAGTACCGCTGGCAGGTGTGGTACTTTACGTCCGGCGTGACCAAGGTCGTGGCCGATCTGGAGCGCTTGCGCGCGGGCTTTCAATGGGCCGCCGACATGGTGCAAGTGCTCGACGTCGACCCGGTTGATCTCGCCTGAGGCCGTCGGGCTCGTCTTCCGAAGGATTAACCGAATCGCCGCGCGGAGTTCAGCGCCCCTCCAGCCGGCCCAGCAATTGCCGCGCGGCCTCGAGGCGCGGTTGGAGGCGGAGCGCGGTGGTCGCGCTGGCGCGAGCCTCGGAGACGCGACCGGCTGCGGCGAGCGTGAGCGCGAGATTGAGGTGAGCCTGGGGCGAGAGCGGTTCAGCACGCGCGATCGCCTCATGGTGCGGAATCGCCTCCTCGGGCCGGCCGAGGCGCGTCAGCGCGAGGGCGAGGTTGTGATGCGCGGGAATCCATCCGGGCTTCAGTCGCAGCGCTTCCCTGAAGGCTTCGGCGGCTGAGGAGTTATCGCCGGTTTCCAGCTGGAGGTGACCAAGGTTGTACCGCAGTGCCGGCACGTCCGGCCGGAGTTCGGTGGCGCGGGAATACTGGACCATCGCGTCGCAGAGCCTTCCGACGGACTGCAAAGCGTCGGCCAAAGTCACACGAAGTTCCGCGTCGTCGGCTTGCAGCGTGACGGCGGCCTCGAGTTCCGCGATCGCGCTTCCGGGGTCTCCGCTGCGCAGCAACAGGGCTCCGAGCAAGGCACGTGCGCGAGCAAACCCCGTCCGGGCCGCCACTACCGCGCGCAGGTGCGGAATCGCCTCGGCAGGACGACCCGAGGCTTCGAGCGCCACCGCCAGATTATACCGAACCTCGGGGTCGTCGGGCTTGAGCTCCGTGGCGCGGAGGTGGTGGCCGAGCGACTCCGCGTTCCGTCCCAGCCTGCCCAGCGCGGCGCCAAGGTCATTGTGGGCGTCGGCGTAATCAGGACGGAGGCGCACCGCCTCGCGGTAGCTGGCCGCGGCTTCCTCCCAGCGGCCCGCACGGGCGTGCGCGTGGCCGAGGCTCGCGTGCGCGCGCGGATTCTCCGGCAGGTGGCGCAGCGTCTGCGTCCACAGTTTCTCCTCGGTGAGGTAGTCGAGAGTGCGGCGGTGGGTGACGATGCCCGCCGCGAGGGCGAGAAGGAATACAGCGACGACGCGGCCGCGGGGCAGGATGCGGCTGGCGCCGATGACCCCAAGGGCGAGGAGCGGCGCGAGCGGCAGATACATCCGGTGTTCGGCGACCGGCTGAGTGGTCAGCGGCACGAAACTGGAGCTCGGCGCGAGGATGATGAAGAACGCCGCCGCGGCGAAGCCGGTCCGCGGGGCACGCGCGAGCGCGAACGCCGTCGCCGCGAGCAGCGTCAGCACGAGCACGCCTTGCAGCCAGACTTCGCGGATACTCCCGGCCAGCCCCACGCCGCGGTCGACCAGCAACGGGTGCGGCCAGAGCGTAAGGCGCACGTAGGTGGTGAGCGCGTCGCACTGCGTGAGCAGGTAGCTCCACACGTCGACACCGAGACCGAACCCTACGGTTCCCGCCCGCTGGTCGTGACCGAGGATGAGCCAGGCGAGGGGCAGCCACGTCGCGAGGAGGGCGGCATGAAGCCACCGGCGTTTCTCCATGATCTCGCGCCAGGAGGCGGCGAGGAAAGTCCGGTCGTAAAGCAGCGCCACGATCGGTGCGGTCGCCATGACCTCCTTGCTGAACACCCCGAGCAACGCCGCGCCGATCGCGGTTAACTGCCATCCCAACGGACGGGGAGCCACCGCTGCGCGCGCCACCGCGAGCAGCGTGAGCAGGTAAAATATCGCGACGAGGATCTCGTTGCGCTGCACGACACACACCACCGACTCGGTCTGCAGCGGATGCAGGAGCCAGAGCAAGGCCGTCGCCGCGGCGAGCGGAGCCGCCGAGGAGCGTAGCAGGGTGTGCCGCAGCGTTTCTCTCATCAACAGTAGGAGCAGGCTGGCCGCGACGGCGTGCAGCAGGATGTTGGTCAGGCGGTAGCCGGCGGGATCCAGACCGGCGGCCGCGTGGTTGAGCGCGAGGCTCAGGTTGACGAGCGGCCGGCCGGCGGCGCCCGCGGCGGTGACGGGCGGGGAAAGCGGCCCGGACAGCGGCCAGAGGCGGCGCAGCGACTCGTTGCGCTCGATCGCCGGGCGGTCGTCGAAAGTGAACGGGGCCGGGAGCGACGTGTGGTAGGCGGCAAGCGCGGCCAAGGCGAGGGCGGCGGTCCCCAGCAGGGCGTTCAGGATGCGGGAGGCGGGCATCGGGCTCCAGCATTGGGGGTTGGTGCCGGACGCGCGAGCCCGGAGCGGGGAGGGGGCACCCGGGGATGGAGCCGTGGATATCCGATAATGAGATACGCGTGTACCGCGCCGCCCGGATACGATAAGATGTAACCGGCATCGAAATACAGAAACACGTGCGACCGGTGGGCACGTGGGAGTGCCCTCCGGCCGGCACGCGTGTGCGGCGGCTGAATACGTTTTTATGGTTCAGGGGAACGGGTCCGGTCGGAGGTGTCCGCGCGCACAAATCCGCCCATCGGCGCGCAAGAAAAAAACTCGGCTAAAATGGCGTGAAAAATCACGGACAAATCATTTGACGAAGCCGGAAGTGACCCCATCGGTTGGGGTCGTCGCGGGGTGGGACCACAGCCGGTTGTGGTCAGCAACGCGTCAATAAGTCCCAACAACTTTCGTTCGCACCGCCGCCAATCCTCGATTCCAGAATGGTTTCCGCGCCTATTCCGGCGCGATCCTTCCCGCTCGACCGCCATGCAGAAAACATTTCAAGTAGGTTCCAAGTCCTTCGTTCTCGACCAAGCCAAGGCCGAAGCCGCGTTCTCCGCCAAGAAGGTCATCAACGGCCGCGAGACGATGACCTTCAACCTGCTGCCGCTGAAGTACCAGTGGGCCTATGAGCTTTATCGCAAGATGAAGGCCAACCATTGGGAGCCGGAGGACATCCCGATGGGCAAGGACATCGAGCAATGGCGCGACGAGAAGACCGTGTCGGACGTGGAGCGCTGGATTATCCGCATGGGCATCGGCTACTTTTCCGCGGCCGAGGGCATCGTGGGGGATAACATCCAGCACGTTGTCCGCGAACTGGTGACGGCCCCGGAGCTGAAGCTCGTCCTCGGCCGGCACGCGCACGAGGAGAACATCCACGCGGACTCGCTGCTGTACATGATCTCCTCGCTGCAGATCAACCCGCACGAGTGCGAGGCGATGTTCGAGGATATCCCGACGATCGTCCGCAAGAACGAGTTCGTCACCAAGACATCCCACGCCCTGCGCCGTGATCTCGACCTCACGCTGCCGGAGAACAAGCGGCTGCTG
>JAURJO010000329.1 GCA_030832235.1 Verrucomicrobiota bacterium | reverse complement strand
TGGCCTACGGCGATGCCAACGCCATCGCCATGGAGATCGGCGAGTACGAGGTGCTGCCGGTCGTCGAGGAGGTTCCCGTGATCTGCGGCGTGCACGCCACCGATCCTCGCCGCCGCATGTGGCACTGGCTGGGCAAGGTGAAGGAGATGGGCTTCAGCGGCGTGAACAACTTCCCCACCCACACCATCGTCGACGGGCATTTCCGCGGCGTGCTCGAGGAGACCGGGATGAGCGTGCGCAAGGAGTACGAGATGGTCGCCCTCGCGCGAAAGATGGACCTGTTTTCCATCGTCTACGTCGGCTCACCCGAGGAGGCCGTCGAGATGGCCAAGGCCGGCGCCGACGCCATCATCGCCCACGTCGGCACCACCGTCGGCGGCAGCATCGGCGTGCGCAGCGCCGTCGTGAGCTGGGACCACACCCTCAAGGTCACGCAGGACATCATCAACGCCGCCACCCAGGTGCGGAAGGACATCTTCTTTCTCGCGCACGGCGGTCCGATCAACACGCCCGAGGACGCCGACCGCGTGATCCGGCAGACGTCGGCTGTCGGCTTCGTCGGCGCCAGCAGCCTCGAGCGCATGGGCGTCGAGGAATCGCTCACCGGCCTCACCCGCAAGTTCAAGTCCCTCACCGTGCCGCGCCGTTGAACGGTGCGCCGCGGTGGCGGGCGGCGGCGCCTCCGCGGTTTTTTTAGCACGTCGCCGCGTATCCGCGTCCACCCCCACCGCGTCTCGCCCCGCCTCCTCATGAACCCCGCCGACCGCCGCTTCGTGCAGATCGCCGACGCCCTGCGCGAGCCCAACGCCTGGACCAACAACGAGTGGCTGTGCCGCCCCGATCTGGTCGCAGCCGAGAAGCTCCTGCTCGTGCGAGCCAACATGGATCCGATGCATTGTCATCCGTTCCACTACCACCCGCACCGCGAGGAGATCATCCACGTGGTCTACGGCCGCGCCGAGCAATGGGTCGGCCACGAACGCCGCATCCTCGGCCCGGGAGAGATCGCGCACATTCCGGCCGGCACCGTGCACGCCACGTACAATCCCCACGCGGAGCCGCTCGTGTTCCTCGCCATCCTGTCCCCGGCCAAGCTCCCCGCCGGCCAGGCCGAGGTACCGGATCCCTGCGACGTTTCCACCCAGGAACCGTGGGCCTCGCTCCGCCGGGGCCTCCCGGCCTGCCGCACCCGCGCCTGAAAACTCACCAGACCCGCCGTCCCGTAAACTTGGAAAACCCTTCCCCATGAAACGCCTCCTGCTCCTCGCCCTCGCCTTCGCGTCCGCCTCGTTCGCGGCCGAGCCGCCGCTCCGCATCTTCCTGCGCTCGGGCCCCAAGTCGCACGGCCCCGGCGCCCACGACTACCCGCGCTTCAAGGCGGAATGGGTTCCGATGCTGCAGGCGCGCGGCGCCCAGGTCACCGCCGCCGACGCTTTCCCCACGCGCGAGCAGCTCGCCCAGACCGACGTGCTCGTCCTTCACGCGCAGGAAGCCGGCAACATCCCGGCAGCCGAGGACCGCGCCAACCTGATGGAGTTTCTCCGGCGCGGCGGCGGCGTCGTCGCCATTCACGCCGGCATGGTCACACGCGACCCCGAGTGGTTCAAACCGATCATGGGCGGCACATGGCGGCAGGGCGTCACCAAGTGGCTCGAGGCGCCGATGCACCTTTATTTCACCGACCGCGACCATCCCATCACCACCGGGGCCTCCAATTGGGCGATGAACGACGAGATCTATTACGACCTAGATCTCCTGCCCGAGGCGCGCGTCCTCGCCACCGCCTACACGCCCAAGGCCATCGACACCGGCGGCCGCGGCAATCGCGAGGCCCAGGCGCGCGCCGCTGAGGCCGTCGCCCTCCGCAAGGGCGTCAACATCTACGACATCCAGCCGCAGATGTGGACCTACGAGCGCAAGCTGGACGGCGCCGCGAAGCCCTACCGCGCGTTCGTCTCCATTCCCGGCCACCTCCACGAGAACTTCAACCGCGCCAACTACCGCGCCATCCTCCTCCGCGGCATCGCCTGGGCCGGCCAGCGCGCCAACGTCGACGAGCTCTGCCGGCCCGAGGAACTGGGCGACACGCTCCGCTACCCGGCCGACGGTCCGACGCATCCGTCCAAGGCCGCCGCCAAAATCGAGGTCCACCCCGAGTTCAACCTGTCCCTCGTCGCCGCCGAACCGCTGGTGAACAAGGTCATGAACATGGACTGGGACGAGCGCGGTCGCTTGTGGGTCGCCGAAACCCCCGAGTATCCCAACGGCCGCCGCGTGCCCAACGCCGAGCCGTGGAAGGACAGCGGCTACCTGCGGGGCGCCCGCGCTGACCGCGAGCCCGAGGACCGCATCTCCATTCTCACCGACACCGACGGTGACGGCGTGATGGACCGCAAGCAGGTGTTTGCCGACAAGCTCGAGCTCGTCACGAGCTTCGTGCTCTACCGCAACGGCGTGATCGCCGCGACCGCGCCCGATATCTGGTTCCTCGAGGACACCAACGGTGACGGCGTGGCCGACCGCCGCGTGAAGCTCTACACCGGGCTCGGCATCCGCGACACGCACGCGGTCATCAACAACCTCCGCTGGGGCCTCGACGGCTGGATCTACGCGACGCACGGCTACTCGTCGGGCGAGGTGAAATCAGGCGACGGCCAGCGCACGTTCGCCACCGGCGGCAGCGGTGTCGTCCGCTTCAAACCCGACGGATCCGCCTTCGAGCAGTACAGCAGCCGCAACGGCAACACGTGGGGCCTCGAGACCACGTGGGACGGGCAGATCTTTTGGACGCAGCCCACCAGTGGCACGGTGTTTTTCCACACCCTGCTGCCCGAGAGCGTGCTGGCGAAGGGGAAGATCCCCGGCACGACCTCCTGGAAGGGTATGATCGTGAACCAACCCACGTACCCGCTCATGACTTGGCCGGAGCAGGCCTACGTGCAGATCGACCAGGTGGGCCGCTTCACGGCGGCGGCCGGTTGCGCCCTTTACGAGGGCGGCGCCTGGCCGGCGCGTTGGAACTACAGCTACTTCACCGGCGAGCCGACGCTCAACATCGTGCACCACCAGTTCGTGCGGCGCGACGGCGTGAGCTACGACGTGAGCCGCGAGACGGGCCGCGAGCAGACGGAGTTCATGCGCAGCCGCGACCTGTGGTTCCGCCCGATCGAGACCCGCATCGGACCCGACGGCGCACTCTACGTGATCGATTTCTACAACCAGGCGGTGATCCATAACGACACCCGCGGCCCGGTCCACGGTCCCGCCAACGCCGCGATGCGCCCGGATCGCGACCACTATTTCTCCCGCATCTGGCGCGTGCAGCACAAGGAGGCGCGGAAACTCGCGGCGCCGACGCTCGACCGCCGCGACCTGCCGGGCCTCGTGCGCGCGATCGAGACCAGCCCCAACGCCCACGTGAAGAAACTCGCCTGGCGCCTCGCGCTGGAGAACCACGGCGCCGCCGGTGCCAAGGCACTCGCCGCGATCTCCCGCCCGCCGATCGGCAGCCTGGCCGAGCAACGCCACACCGCCGCCCTCGCCGCCACCACGCCCGACCAGCGCAATGCCGTCCTCGCCGAATACGCGCGCGCCACCGATGACTGGACACGCTCCGCGCTCATCGCCGCCGCGGCCGACCACGCCGTGGATTACCTGACCCTCGCGCTCAACGCGCCCAACTCCGCCGCGCTCGCGTCCTTCGTTACCGCACTCGCGCCCGGCATCCCCGTGGCTCGCGCCACCGCGCTCGTGCAAGCAGCCGCCAATGCGCCGGCCGCCAACGCTCCGGTGAAGATCGCCCTCCTCCGCGGACTCGCTCAGCAGGAGAACACTCCCGCGGTCATCGACGCCGCCACCGGTCGTCTTCTCCAGCGCCTGCTCGGCGATTCCGCCACCGTGGCCGCCACCTTGCAGCTTGTCGCGAAATGGGATCGCACCGGCCAGCTCGCCACCGCGGCCGAACCCGTCGTGCGCCAAATGCAACGCGACCTCGTCGACCGCGCGCAGCCTGACGCCCGACGCGCCGAAATAGCCACCAGCCTGCTCAGCCTCAAGCAGTCCCGCCCGCCGGCGCTCGCCGCCGTCGCCGAGCTGCTCAAGGAGCCGGGCACCTCGTCCGCCCTCCGCGGCGCGCTCACCGCCGCCCTCGGCGCCGCGCCCGGCAAGGATGCCGACGCCGTGCTGATAGACGCCTTCAAGGCGACGCAGTCGCCGACTGTCTTCGAGCAGATCATCCGCCGGCCCGAGTCCGCCCAAGCCTTGCTGGAAGCGCTGCGCTCCGGTGCCGTGACGCCCAAGGAGGTCGGCCCGGGTAATCTCGCCCGCTTGCGCACCCACCCGAACCGTGCGGTCGCCAACGCCGCCGCCAACGTGCTCGAGAAGTTGAGCCCCGAGGCCGGACAAAAAGACGACCTGATCGCCAAACTCATGCCCGAGGTCACCAAAGCCGGCAATGTGGCCAACGGCCGCATGCTCTTCACCGCCGCCTGCGCAATCTGCCACAAATATGGTGACATCGGCGTGCGCGACGTCGGACCGCCGCTCGCCGGAATCGGCGCGAAGAGCACCCTCGAGTTGCTCACGCACATCGTCGATCCGAACCGCCAGGTGGAGCCGAACTACTGGCAGTGGAATCTCACGACCAAGAAGGGTGAGACGCTCGTCGGCGTCATCGTGAACGAGAACGCCAACACCGTGACGATCCGCAACCAAGGCGGTGACACCGAGGTTCGCCGCGAGGATATCACCAGCCGAGAGAATACGCGCCGCTCACTCATGCCCGAGGGTCTTGAGGGCCTCGGAGCGGACGGCCTGAGGGATGTCATCGCCTTCCTCGCCTCAACCAGCACGCCGGCCTCCGGCGGCGCCTCTTCGGCGGCACCGGCCCCGACGAAGAAGGCCGGTAAGGGCAAGGCCGCCGCCAAGAATGGCGGCGCGGCCACCCAAACCGCGGCCATGGCCGTGGCGGCGGGCGCGCCGGCGACGGAGGGACCCAAGGAAGGCGGTAAGAACGATCGCCCGTTGCCCCCCGTGGAGAAAGTGCAATGGGAAGCGGGCAAGACTCGCGTGCTCATCATCGGCGGCGGCAGCTCGCACAAGTTCACGGAGTTCTTCGGTGCGACCGACAGCGCCACACTTCGCGCCGCCGGCTTCAGCGTCGCCTACACCGAGGACCGCGACCAGGCAGCCGCCGAACTCGCCGGGGCCGACGTCGCCGTGGTGAGCGTGAACCGGATGTTCTTCGACACCCCAGCATACCGGAAGGCGCTGTTCGCCTTCGCGTCCGCCGGCAAGGGCATCGTTATGCTTCACCCGGGCACGTGGTACGCATTTCCGAACTGGCCGGAGTTGAACGCGAAACTTGTGGGCGGCGGCTCCCGCGGTCACGACAAGCTCGGGGCGTACTCGGTGAACGTGTTGAAGTCTGACCACCCGATCACCCGCGGCGTGCCGGCGAAGTTCGAGGTGACCGACGAGCTGTACTACGTGAACGCGGAGCCGGAAAAAATCCCGGCCGGCACCGCCGCGATCGAGGTACTCGCGGAGAGCTCACCCAGCATCAAATTCAGCAAGCCGCATCCGGTGGTTTGGATCACCCGCCACGATACCGCGAAGGTTGTCGGCTTCACCCTCGGCCACGACGAGCGCACCCACGACCATCCCGCATTCAAGACCCTGCTGGTTAACGCGGTGAAGTGGGTCGGTGGTAAGTAAGTCGCCTCGGATCATGAAGTTAACTCGATCTCTCGAACCTTAAGCCAGCTTGACAGCAAGCTGGTTTGCTGGTTTGCTGGCTCGGTGAAAACCACGCTCGATCTGCCAGATGACCTCGTGCGGGAGCTCAAACTCCGGAGCGTGCACGATCGCCTTAAGCTGAAGGATGTCGCCGCAAGTGCCCTGCGGCGCGGCTTGGGCCTCGAAAGCACGGCGATGGCCAAGCCCGACCAATTGCCCGAGGGCCTCGGTTTCAGCCCGCAAGGTTTCCCGATGTTCAACTGCCGCGCGAAAACCCCGGTGAAGAAAATGAGCGCCCGGGAAATCGTCGCGCTGGAACAGGAAATCATCGCCGAAGAGGATCTGAACCGTGGCGGGCTCACTCGTTGACTCCAACGTCTGGGTCGCGGCGACCTTTTCCACGCACGAGTTCCACGCGACCAGCCTCGCGAGTCTCGAAGCGGCTACGCCGGCGAACCCGGCCGTTTTCTGCCGCGCGACGCAACAGAGCTACCTGCGCCTGGTGACTTCCCCGCGGATGCTCTCGCGCTACGGTGCCGAGGGCATGACCAACCGCCACGCCCTCGCCGCGCTGGCCGCGCTGGAGCGGCTTCCGTCGGTGCGGACGCGCGAAGAGCCGCGCGGTCTCACCGCGCTCTGGCATCGTCTTGCCTCGCGGGAAACCGCCTCACCGAAGGTCTGGATGGACGCCTATCTCGCGGCTTTCGCCATCGCGGCCGACCTGGAACTCGTGACCCTGGATCGCGACTTCCAAGTCTACACGGCCGAAGGCCTGCGCCCGCGATTCCTCGCGCCACCTCCCTGAACCGACCCGGCGAACCCCCTGCTCCATGCCCACCATCGCCGTCCTCGGCACCTTCGACACCAAGGGTCCGGAACACGCATTCGTCGCCGACTGCATCCGCTCCCGCGGCCACACCCCGCTGTTGATCAACGTGGGGTGCCTCGCCGCGCCGACGATAAAGCCTGATATCACCGCCGACGACGTGGCGGCGCACGGCGACGGGAACTGGCAGGCTATCCTCGCGCGCAAGGACCGCGGCGAATCCGTCTCTCTCATGGGCCGCGGCGCCGCGGTGCTCCTCGCCGAACTGGCGGCCGCTGGCAAAATCCACGGCGTGATTTCCCTCGGAGGAGGAGGAGGCACTGCCATCGCCACCGCCGGCATGCGCGCACTGCCCGTCGGTTTCCCCAAGCTGATGGTGTCGACCCTCGCGAGCGGCCAGACCGCGCACTACGTCGGCACGACCGACATCACAATGATGCCCGCCATCGTCGACGTCGCCGGCATCAACCGCGTCTCGCGCGCCATCTTCGCCAATGCCGCCGGCGCCATCTGCGGCATGGTCGAAGCGCGGCAGGCCTCGCCTTCCGCCGCCGCCGACCGTCCGCTCATCGTCGCCAGCATGTTCGGCAACACCACGCCGTGCGTCACCGAGGCGAAGCGGATCCTGGAGGAGGCCGGCTTCGAGGTGCTGGTCTTCGCCGCCACCGGCAACGGAGGTCGCGCGATGGAATCCCTTATCGGCAGCGGGCTCGTCGCCGGCGTGCTCGACATCACCACCACGGAATGGGCCGACGAGCTTGTCGGCGGCGTGCTGACCGCCGGACCGGAGCGCCTCGACGCCACCGCGCGCGCGAAGATTCCCGCCGTCGTGACACCCGGCTGCCTCGACATGGTGAACTTCGGCGAGCCTTCGACCGTGCCGGCGAAGTTCTCCGGTCGAAATTTTTACCAGCACAACGCGCAGG
>JAURJO010000005.1 GCA_030832235.1 Verrucomicrobiota bacterium | reverse complement strand
GTCCGCTTCGCCAACGGCACGCGGGTCGACGGTAAGGTCACGGGCTCCGGCGACGGACGTGTAAAGGTTGCCAACGCCGAGGGTGAATTCGCCTCGGATGTCGCGAAGGTCGCCAACTCCTGGGGACCCGGCGGCCGCGATCCCTTGGAGCGCGACTGGGCATACGAGACTGCAGTCGATATCACGGGCAAGAACGGCAATCGGAGCCAACTGGGCACCGCCGGCAGCCTGCGCGCGACCCTCAAGGGACCTTCCGACACACTGCAGTTCTATCTCGCTTACGACCGCCAAGTCACCGACAGCGTGAAGTCGTCCGACCAGTTCCGGGCGGGTGTGGATTACACCAGCAACTTCGCCGGCAAGAACTCGTGGTACGCCCGCAATGAGGGCGGCTTCGACCGCATCAAGGACATCGAACTCTACGACGTCGCCGGCTTCGGTATGGGCTACGACTTCATCAAGCAGAAGAAGCAGACGTTCACGGGCCGCTTCGGTCTCTCGTTCCGCTATGAGGGTTACAAGAATCCCGCGACCACCGACGTGAAGAGCGCCGGTCTGGACTTCGGCTTCTCGCATCGCCTCGAGCTGCCGACCGGGCTGCTGGTGAATCGCCTGACCCTCGTGCCCGCGTTCGAGGACTTCAGCAACTACCGCGCGAACCACGAGAGCTTCTACGAGATGCCCATGGCCAACTCGAGTTGGAAGCTCCGCCTCGGCCTTTCGAACGACTACAACAGCCGTCCGGGCCGCGGCGTGGAGAAGATGGACACCACCTACTTCACCCGCCTGGTGCTCAACTGGCGCTGAGGCGCGGCTGAAATTCCGCCGACTCTCGAGGCGCGGTTCCGATTTCCGGACCGCGCCTTTTTCGTGCCCGGACGGTTTCATGCCTCCGTCCTCGGCCGGATTGCGCCGGCAAAACTATTGCTCCCTTCGGCGGGTTTGTTCGTCTGGCCCCACTATGAGCCCCCGACCCCTGCTCCATCGCCTAATCACCGGCCTCGTCGCCGTGCTGCCCGTCGCCCTATCCGCCGCCGAAGTCGCCCTGAAACGCGCCGATGATCGGGTGCGTGTCGAGGTGGGCGGCAAGCTCTTCACCGAGTACGTCTTCAAGGACGGTCCCAAACCCTATTTCTACCCGGTGCTGGCGGCCGACGGCACCGAGCTCATGCGGAACTTCCCGATGAAAAAAGGCGTGCCGGGCGAGGTGGAGGACCACCCGCACCACCGCTCGCTCTGGTTCACGCACGGCGACGTCAACGGCATCGATTTCTGGGCCGAGGGTTCCGGCAACAAGGGCCGCATCGTCAGCGAGTCGGTCGAGCACTCGATGGCGGGTGGCGCCGGTGTGATCAAGGCCCGCAACCGCTGGGTCGGACCCGATGGCGCGGTCCATCTTACCGACGAGACGGTCGTGCGAGTGACGGCCGCGGGCGACACCCGGTTTCTGGATTACCAAGTCACGCTCAAGGCCCCTGCCGGCAAGCCGGTTGTGCTCGGTGATACGAAGGAGGGATCCATGGCGATCCGGTTGCCGTTGTGGATGACACCTCCGCACACCTATTCCGCGAACAAGCAGCGCGTGAAGCACGCCGGCACCGGCACGATCATCAATGCCGAAGGCGTCAAGAACACCGCCGCGTGGGGCAAGCGTTCCACCTGGGTGGATTACCACGGGCCCAAGGACGGCAAGGTGTACGGCGTGGCGATCTTCGACCACCCGTCGAACCCGCGCCACCCGACGTGGTGGCACGTGCGCGACTACGCGCTCTTCGCCGCGAATCCGTTCGGCAAACACGATTTCGAGAACCTCAAGGACCAGCCCAAGGCGGGCGAAATGACCATCCCGGCCGGCGGAACGGTGACCTTCCGCTGGAGGTTCTACTTCCACTCCGGCGACGAGAAGGCGGCCAAAGTCGCCGACCAGTACCGGGCCTTCGCCGCGTCCAAGTAGCCTACCCGTTTCACCCCGAACCGCCCTCCCATGAACCCCGTCAATCGCCGTTCCTTTCTCCGTACCTCCGCCCTCGCCGCCGCTGGCGCCGCGCTCTCTGCTCGCACGTGGGCACAGTCCCCCGGCGCCAATGGCGACATCCGCGTCGCCGTCGTCGGCCTCAACGGACGCGGCCGCAACCATCTCCAGAGTCTGCAGCGGGTGAAGGGCGTGCGCGTCGTGGCCCTTTGCGACGTCGACTCCTCCGTGCTCGCCCGGGCGAAGAAGTCACTCGCCGAGGAGGGTTCGGACGTTCGGACCTACGTCGACCTGCGAGAGCTGCTTGCTCAGAAAGACATCGACGCGGTCTCCATCGCGTCGCCCAACCACCAGCATTCGCTGCAGGCCGTCTGGGCCTGCCAGGCCGGCAAGGACGTCTACGTCGAGAAGCCCGTCTCTCACAACGTGTGGGAGGGTCGCCAACTCGTGCACGCCGCCGCGCGGCACAACCGCGTCGTCCAATGCGGCACGCAGATCCGCTCCGGCGAGGGACTGCAGGAGGCGGTGGCCTGGGTGCGTTCCGGGAAGCTCGGTCGCATCACCGCGGCGCGAGGGTTCTGTTACAAGCGTCGCGACAGCATCGGCCGCGCCGACGCGCCGCTGCAGATCCCGGCCAACATCAACTTCGACCTCTGGTGCGGCCCCGCCCCGCTCGTGCCGCCGCGCCGCCTGCGGTTGCATTACGACTGGCACTGGGTGCACGTCACCGGTAACGGCGACGTGGGCAACCAAGGCATCCACCAGATGGACGTCGCGCGGTGGTTCCTCGGGGAAACGGGTCTGCCGCGCACGACCCTCAGCGTCGGCGGCCGCCTGGGATACGCGGATGACGGCGACACGCCCAACACGCAGGTGGTCATCCATGATTATGCCAGCGCGCCGTTGATCTTTGAGGTGCGCGGGCTGCCGGCGAAGGCGGGGACGGCGGCTGGCGGCGGGCGGCGCGGCGACGCGATGGACAACTTCCGCGGCGTGGGCGTCGGCAACGTCATCGACTGCGAGGGCGGCAGCGTGGTCTCGACGAATTACTTCACCGCCACCGCGTACGACAAGGCAGGCAAGGTCGTGCGTGAGTTCAAGGGGTCCGACCGCCACATGCAGAACTTCATCGACGTCGTGCGGAGCCGGAAGAAGGCCGATCTCTACGGTCCGATCGAGGAGGGGCACATCTCCAGCGCGCTCTGCCACCTCGGCAACATCTCCCATGTGCTGGGCAAGGCGTCCCAGCCCGACGCGCTGCGCGAGCGGATCCGCGGCAACGCCGGTCTGTCCGAGGCGTGCGGGCGCATGATGGAGCATCTCGGGGCCAACACCGTCGACCTCAAGGCCACGCCGCTCACGCTCGGGGCGCTGCTGCAGATCGCGCCCGGCACGGAACGCTTCACGGGTGAGTTCGCCGCCGCGGCCAATCCGTTGCTCACCCGCCAGTACCGGGCGCCGTTCACGGTGCCTGATCTTTCCGGCAAGGCGTGAGCGGAGTCGGGCGAACGCGGACTGAGGTGCGCCGCTGGGCCGCACCGTTCTTCGCCTTATTTGCATTGGTGGTGACCGCGGCTCCGGCGCAGGAGTCCGCGGTCTCGCTGCCGCCATTTTTGGTCGAAGAGGCCGCCAAGGGCCCGCCGTGGCGGCACGGCGAAGCGATGGGATTCGAGATCCTGTCGCGTTGCGGCGACGCCGCGACGCGCCGTGTCGTCGAGGCGCATTTCCAGCTGCATCAACTGCTGGGTGAGATGCTGCCGCCCTCCCTGCGGTGGCAGTCCTCGGTCCCGCCGCTGCTCATCCTCTATGACGAGGAACTGCAGCCGGCCGCCTCCCAGGAGGTGATCCGCCAGATGTTGCGGCGGGCCGATGCGCCCGAGCCGGAGTTCGGCGCGATGCCCGGCGGGCGCGGCCTCCGGATGCCGTCCGCCGCGCCGCGCTACAGCTTTCTTCCGAACCTGCGCCTCTGGGACCGTGACGGCATGGCGATCTTCATGATCGTGCGGCGCGACCAGGTCGATGCCGACCGCCTTTCCCTCACTTACGACTACGTGAACTTCCTCGTGCGACAGCGGCTGCCCGTGCTGCCCGCCTGGTTCGTGGGCGGGTTGCTCATGCTGTACCAAAAAACCGAGTACGGCAGCGGACAGTTGACGGTTCCCGCGGTCGAGTGGTTCGCCCCGTTGCCGACGGAGGCACAGCTGAAGGATGCGGCCTTCCCGTCACCGGTCTGGTCGCTGCCGGAGGTGCTGCACCAGCGGCTGCCGGCGCCCGGAACGCCGGGTCTGCCGGTGGGCGCCGATCCGGCGAAGGCGTGGCAGGCCCACGCGGCGCTGCTCGTGCGCTGGGGCCTTGACGCCGACCAGCAGTCCCACCGCGCGGGAATGTGGCGGTTTATCGAGCGCAGCGCCTCCGAGGGCACCAGCGAGGCGCTCTTCCGGGAGTGTCTCGGTTTCGGCTACGACGAGGCGCGCCGGCGTCTTGCCGCCTACCTTCCGGTCGCCGCACGCCGGAGCTTTCGTCTCTCGCCGGCCCGTCCCGCCAAGCTGCCGGCGTTCCCGCTCGTCAACGCCTCCGACCTCCAGATCGCTTGCATCAAGGGTGATTGGGAGCGGCTGGAGGTGCCCTACGTGCGGGGCATCTCCGCCGAGCTCGCCCCGAAGTACCTCGACCAGGCGCGCCGCACGCTCCGCCGCGCCTACGACCGCGACCATCGCGATCCGCGTTTGCTCGCCGTCATGGGCCTATGCGAGGTGGACGGCGGTGACGACGCCGCGGCCCGCGGTTTTCTCGAATCCGCCGCCGCCCTCGGTCCGATCCGCCCGCGCGCCAGCCAGGAGCTCGGCCGGCTGCGCCTCGCCGAGGCGCGCGCCAATCCCGCGGGTGCCAACGGCCGGATCGACACCAACCAGACCGTCCGGGTGCTCGAGCCGCTGTTCGCCGCCCGCGCGGCGCTACCGCCGTTACCGGAGGTCTATGAGCTGATCGCGCAGGTCTGGGCCGCTTCCGATGCGAAACCCACCCTCCGGCACCTCGCGGTCATCGACGAGGGCGTGAAGCTCTTTCCCCGTCGCATCGCATTGGTCCGGCTGGCCGCCGAGCTTTATGTACGCGATGGGCATCGTGAGCAGGCGGATGCTTTTATCGAACTCGGTCTCCGCGTCGCCGAAGACGAGCCCACGCGGGCGATTTTCTCTGCGCTCCGCGCGAGATGACCCGCCGTCCGCTCCGTTCCCGCTCGCTCGCTCGCCTTACCGTTTCCAAACCTGATCGAGTCCTCGCTCGTTCTTCTGCGATCAGCGTCAGATCAGTTGCCCGATGCGCAACTCCGGCGCCGCGCCGCGCCATTCGGTGCGCGTGAGCTCGAGGGCTCCGTCGCCCGTCGCGATGACGAGCGGCGAGAGCGAGAGCACCTCCCCGGGACGTCCGGTTCGGGCGCGTGCGGCCGGGGTTTCGTGCTCGGCCCACCAGACCATCAGGCGGGCGCCGCCAACATCCGTGAACGCGCCGGGGTACGGATCCGTGACAGCACGGATCAGGTTGAAGATCTCGCGCGAGCCGCGGCGCCAGTCGATGCGGCCGTCCTCGGGCTTGCGGCCGGTGAAGTAGGTCGCCTGCGCGTCGTCTTGCGGCGTCTCCGGCGCGCGGCCGGCGAGGAGAGCGTCGATCTGCCGGGCCAGCACGCGGCGCGCGCAGGGCAGCACCTGGCGGAAGGCCTGCTCGGCGGTGTCGCGCGGGCCGATGGCGACGCCTTCCTGGTCAACGATCGCGCCGGCATCGGCGCTGCGCACCATGCGGTGGAGCGTCATGCCGATGCGCGGTTCGCCATGCAGCACCGCCCAGTTGATCGGGGCGCGGCCGCGGTACTTCGGGAGCAGTGAGCCGTGCATGTTCCACGCGCCGAGCGGGGCGAGTTCGAGGATGCGCGTCCCGATCATGTGCCGGTAGTAGACCGAAAGGATCAGGTCGGGCTGCAGCGCCGCGATCCGCTCACGCCACTCCGGCGTGTTCACGCTCCCCGGTGTGAAGACCGGGATGCCGCGTTCGCGCGCCGCGAGGGCGGGGGTCTTGAACCAGATCTTCTCGTGCGGGTTGTCCTCGTGCGTGACGAGGGCGACGACGTTGTCACCGCGTTCCAGCAGCAACGCCAGGCAGTCGTGGCCGACCTCGCTGTAACCGAAGAAGAGGATGCGCGGACCCATGCCGCAGTAACCCCGCGCTTCGCCAACGGGGCAAGCCCGCGGGTGTCACTCGCGGTCCCACTTGTGCAGCCAGGGATCGCGCGTGGTTCGCTGGAATTCGCGCAGCCGCGCGGTGAGTTCACGCAGGATCGCGGCGTGGGCGGGGTCGCCGGCGAGGTTGGTGACCTCGTCGGGATCGCGCTCCAGGTCGTAGAGCTCGAGCTGCGGGCGTTGGCGGAATGCGGCGATGGTGCGGGGACCGTAGGTCGTGCCGCGGCGTTCGGCGCCGATCCAGGTCGGGGACTGCGCGAGGTCCAGGGCGAAGGGGAACGGCAGCGGGTGCGCGATGTTCCAGATCAACTTGTGGCGCCGCGTGCGGATGGCGCGCATCGGGTAGTACATCGTGACCTCGTGGAGCGTGTGGGAGGTGAAGATCTCGTCCCAGCCCTGGAGGGGCGCGCCGTCCAGGCCCGCGCGGAACGAACGACCATCGCACTCGCCGGGGGCCGCGGGTGCTCCGGCGATGTCGAGCAGCGTGGGCGTGAGGTCGGCCCACGTCACCATGGCGGTCTGCGTGGAGCCGGGGTGACGGTGCGCGGGCGCGCGAACGATGAGAGGCAGCCGGATGCCGGGGTCGTAGAGGGTCGTCTTGGCACCCGGGAACGCCACGCCGTTGTCGCTGAGATAGATGACCATTGTGTCCTCCTGCCGCCCGGTTTCGCGCAGGATCCGCCGGAGCCGGCCGACGCCCTGGTCGAGGCGCGAGACGGCCTCGTAGTACTGGGCGAGCTCCGCGCGGGTTTCCGGGGCGTCGGGCAGGAAAGGCGGTACGCGCACATTGGCGGGTTCGTAACGCACGGACTCCACCCCGGGGTAGCCGCCGGGCCGGTTGCCGAACGGGTTTGGCGCGGGATGGGTGTCAAATGACGGGCGGCCGTCGGGCAGCACGATGTTCCCGCGGTGCGGATCGTCGCTGGCGAAGTAGAGGAAGAACGGGCGCGGATCGCGGTCCGCGATGAAGGCGCGCGTGTGCTCGGCCATCTCAACGGGGCTACGACCGAGGCTCGCGGGGTCGTTGGCGGCGCCGCCCGAGAGTACGGTCTGGAACGCATACACGGATTCCGGCGCCACGTGGAACTTCCCGACGCGCGCGGTGCGGTAGCCGGCCGCCGCGAGCCGCGTCGGGAGGCTGCGCACGTTCGCGAACGACTGGAAGTGGTGCATGTCGTGCTGCAGTCCGTACATGCCGTTGCGGTGGCCGTGCTGGCCGGTGAGCAGCACCGAGCGGGAGGGGCTGCAGCTCGCGGTCGTGCAGAAGGCGTGGGTGAAGCGCGTGCCCTCCGCCGCGAGGGCATCGAGGTGCGGCGTGCGGATCGCCGGGTTGCCGTAGCAGCCGAGCGCGTCGGTACCGTGGTCATCGGCGACGATCAGCACGATGTTGGGTCGCGCCGGTGCGGCGGCGATGGCGGACGCCGCCACTAGCAGGGCGGCGGTGAGAAACCGCCAAGCGGTCACGGCACGGCCTCCAGCACCGCCGTCACGGGATAATGGTCCGACGGGAAGCGGCCGTCGCGCGCGAAGCGGTCGATCCCCGCGGCGGTGGCGCGGAAGTGGCGCGTCTGGAAGATAAAGTCGATGCGCGAGCCGCGCGTCACATTTTTGAAGCCGTTGAAGCTCGCCTCGTCGGGCCGCCGCTCCGGGTACACTGTGCGGTAAGCGTCGATCCACGTGATCCACTCCGGCCGCGCCGGCCGGGTGAGCACCGCGTAGGCGGGGTTGTCCTCGTCGATGTTGAAGTCGCCCGTGAGGATCGCGGGCACACCGCGGGCGACGGGCCCGAGGCGTTCCGACAGCACGCGGGCGGCCTCCTGCCGCGCGACTTTGCCGCGGTGGTCGAAGTGGGTGTTGGCGAGCACCAGCTCCCGTCCGGTGCCGGTCTCGCGCAGACGCACCCACGTGCAGATGCGCGGCAGCGCGGCGTCCCACGATTTGCTCCCCGGAGCGTCCGGTGTCTCCGAGAGCCAGAACGTGCCGGAGGCGACGAGGGTGAAGCGGTCGCGTCGGAAACCCACCGAGGAAAACTCGCCCTTGCGCGCGCCGTCGTCGCGGCCCACGCCCGCGAAGGCGTGGCCGGGCATCCGCGCCGCGATCGCATCGTACTGCACCGCCAGCACCTCCTGGAAACCGATGAGGTCGGGCGCGAACCGGTTGATCGTCTCGAAAAACAGATCCGTGCGTTTCTCCCATGCGTTTTCGCCGTCGGGCGCGGTCGCGTAGCGTACGTTGAACGACATCACCCGCAGCGGCGCCGCGGGCTGATCGGCGGCGAGGGTGCCGAGCGTGAGCGAGAGGGCGGCGGCGAGGCGCCGGAGTGCGCGGGTGGCGGGCAAACTCACGGCGCCTCCCCCCACACGCGCGGCACCTTGAACCCGGCGGCCTGCGCCTCGGCCTTGGGCGGTACGGCGGCCCGGGAAAACGTTTCGAGCCGCGCACGCAGCTTGGCGACCACCTCGGGGTTGGAGGCGGCGAGGTTGTTTTTCTCGCCGGGATCTGACGCTAGGTTGAACAACTCGACGGTCTCGGCGGCTTGATTTGCGGCGGCGGCTTTTTTCTTCGCGGCCTTGGCCTTGCCGGTCGCTTCCTCGAGGTCGTTGGCGCCGACGGAGCCGTTCAGCACCAATTTCCAATCCCCCATCCGGATCGCGCCGCTGCGCGGCACGGCGTTGATGAGGATGTCCTCGTGCGGCGAGGGCGCTCCCTTCGTGATCGTCGCCCAGGCGTCGCGTCCGTCGAGCGGCAAGGGCTGCCGCTTCTCCGCGCCGGCTAGGGCGAGGAGGGTAGGGTACCAGTCGACGACGTGCAGGGGGGCGTTGACGACGGTGCCCGCTGGGATACGGCCCCGCCACGAGGCGAAGGCCGGCACGCGCACACCGCCTTCGTAAAGCGTCGCCTTGCCGGCGCGCAGTCCGCGATTGGTCGCGCCGAGTCCGGTCGGGCCGCCGTTGTCGCTCGAGAAAAGAATCAGGGTGTTGGCCATGAGGCCGCGTTTCTCAAGCGCGGCGACGACGCGGCCGACCTGGTCGTCGAGGCAGTGGACCATGGCGGAGTACGCCCGGCGTTTCTGGTCGGCGACGTGCGCGTATTTCGCGAGGTACTCCTCGGGCGCTTGCAGCGGTGAGTGCGGGGCGTTGAAGGGGACGTAGAGGAAGAATGGCTTCCCCAGGTCGGCCTGTTCGACCACGCGCACCGCCTCGTTGCCGAGCAATTGCGTGGTGTAACCGGCGTCGCGGCTCTCTCGGTCGTTGCGGTGCCAATCGTGGCCGCCTTCGCGGTCGTGCGTGAAGTAGTCGAGCGCGCCGTTGTAGTGCCCGTATTGGGTATCAAAACCGCGGCGCGTGGGCAGGTACTCGGGGCGGAAGTGCCCGAGGTGCCACTTGCCGCTGATCGCGGTCGTGTAGCCGGCTTCGCGCAACGCCTGCGGCAGCGTGCGCTCCTCGAGCGGCAGGCCGTACTGGGCCCAGGGGCGCACGACACTCAGCTGCAAGCCGTGCCGGATCGGGTAGCGGCCGGTGAGCAGCGCGGCGCGCGTGGGGGAACACACCGGCAGAACATAGAACTGCTCCAGCTTCGCCCCGGCCGCGGCCAGACGGTCGAGGTTCGGTGTGGCGATGTCGCCGCCATGCCAGCCGACATCGCTCCAGCCTAGGTCGTCGGCCAGGAAATAGATGATGTTCGGCCGCGAGGCGGCGGCGGGCAGGGCGGATGCCAGCGCGGCTAGCGCGCACGCGATGACAGAGGCGAGGCGGGGCAGGGTCATAGCGGCACGCTGCCGCCCGCCGCTCCCGTCCTCAAACGATTTGTTAGCCGCGCCGCCGCGGGAACTCCTGCTCCAGCCAGTCGTCGAGCAGCGCCTTCTCGTGGCGCAACGGGTCGTCGGGGAACGCCAAGGGTAATTTGAACAGGAACGCGAGGTCGCGCAGTTCGCGCCGGCCCTGTGTCACGACTTTGCCGTCGGCGTCCGTCACCTGGAAGGCCAGCGCGAGACGCGGCGGGTACAGGTCGCGCACGACGCGCACGTCGTCCCACCGCGGGCCACGCCAGGGCTCGAAGTCGCCCGCCAGGTCGATGTCGGTGAACGTGATCGCCAGCTTGCACCCCGCCGGCACGAAGCGCTTGGCCTTCGCCTCGAGGTGTTCGCGCAGCCGTGGCAGGTAGAGCGAAGGGTCGTTTTCCAGCCAGGCGCGCTCGCGGAGGTCGGTGAAGCCGGCCGGCTCGAGGAACTCGACCGTGATCCGGCCCGGGGGCGGCGATCCCGCCCCGGCGTCAGCCGCGCGCAACGCGCTGGCCAGCGTTAGGATGAGGATGGCTCTGGTCTTCATGATGAGCTGTCCGACCCGCGGCGTGTCCCGCGGGTTCCCTCTTCCGGCGCGATCTCGGCCGCCGACGGGCGCACGCTGACCACCACGAACTTGCTGGTGGGCGTGTTGCTGCCGGCCGCGACGCTATCCAGAGGCACCAGCACGTTGGCCTCGGGGAAATACGTCGCGACGCAACCGCGCGGGATCCGGTACGGTGCCACCAGGAAACCCGGGGCGACGCGCTCCACGCCACCGTGGTGGTTCACGAGATCGACTTGGTGTCCGGCCGCGAGTCCGGCCGCGCGGATATCAGCCTCGTGCATGAAGACCACCCGGCGCCCGCCGAAGACACCGCGCAACCGGTCGTCGAGCCCGTAGACCGTCGTGTTGAACTGGTCGTGCGTGCGGATGGTCATCATCACGTGCTCCGTCGGGCCGCCCGCCGCCGCCCGCGCGCGCAGTTGTTCCCAGTCGGGCGGGATCGGGGCCGGGAGAAAGTTCGCCTTGCCGTTGGGCGTCCGCCACTCGCGGCGGTCGCGCACAGGGTTCGCAAGCGAGAAGGGCGCGGAGCGTACGCGACGCGTGTAGTCCTCGCAGCCGGGCACCACACGTCCGATGCGGTCGCGGATCCGGTCGTAGTCGGCCGCGAGTTCCTCCCAAGGGATGCGTCCGCCCCCGGCGCCGAGCGCGCGTCCGAGCGCGGCCACGATCCAAGGCTCGCTGCGGAGGTGGAGCGAGCCGGGTGTGAGCCGACCGCGCGAGCGGTTGATGATCCCCATCGAGTCCTCTGTCGTCACGAACTGCTCGCCCCCGGCCTGCACGTCGCGCTCGGTGCGCCCGAGGCAGGGCAAAATCAGGGCGGTGCGGCCGGTGACGAGGTGCGAACGGTTCAGTTTGGTCGCGACGTGGGCCGTGAGCGCGCAGCGGCGCAACGCCTCGGCGGTCAGGGCGGTGTCGGGCATCGCCGAGAGGAAATTTCCGCCCAGCGCGGTGAACACCCGCACCCGGCCGTCGCGCATCGCGTGGACGGCACCGACGGAGTCGAGCCCCGGCGCACGTGGGGAAACGAGGCCGAACTCGGCGTCGAGTCGCGCCAACCACGACTCCGGCATACGGCGGGCGATGCCCATGGTGCGGTCGCCCTGTACGTTGGAGTGGCCGCGCACGGGACAGACCCCGGCCCCGGGGCGCCCGAGGTTGCCCCGCAGCAGCAGGAAGTTCACGACCTGCTGGATCGTCGCCACCGCCGCAGGCTGCTGCGTCAAACCCATCGCCCAGCAGCAGATCGTGGCCCGTGACTCCATTGCGACCCGCGCGGCGGCGTTGATTACGTCCCTCGGCACGCCGCTGCCCGCCGTGATCGCGTCCCACGGCGTCGCGCGCAGATCCGCCGCGAGCGCCGCGAAGCCCGCGGTGTGTTCCGCCATGAAGGCATGATCCAGGACGGTGCCGGGGGCGCGGTCCTCCGCCTCAAGCATCTCCTTCATCAGGCCCTTGAAGAACGCGAGGTCGCCACCGGTGCGCGGTTGCACCCACAGGTCGGCGAGCCGCTCGCCCTCGCCGAGCAGCGTCGGCAGCGCCTTGAGCGGGTGCAGAAAATCCCGCGGGTTCTTGAAACGTTCGAGTCCGACCTCGGGCAATGGATTCACCGACACGATCCGCGCGCCGCGGGCCCGCGCCGCCGCCAGCGACGACATCATCCGCGGGTGGTTCGTGCCCGGGTTCTGCCCGATCACGAAGATGGCGTCGGCCGCGTCGAAATCCGCGAGCGTCACCGTGCCCTTCCCGAAGCCGATGCTCTCGGTCAGCGCCACGCCGCTCGACTCGTGGCAGAGGTTGGAGCAATCGGGCAGGTTGTTGGTGCCAAAGGCGCGCGCGAGAAGTTGCCAGAGGAAAGCCGCCTCGTTGCTGGCACGCCCCGACGTATAGAACGCCGCGGCGTCCGGCGTGGGAAGCGCGCGCAATTCCGCGGCGAGCAGGCCAAGCGCGTCCTCCCAGGAGATCGGAGCGTAATGGGTCGCTCCCGGGCGTAGCACGAGCGGCTCGGCGAGCCGGCCCTGCGCGTTGAGCCAGTGGTCGCTCCGGGCGGCTAGCTCGGCGACGGAATGGCGCACGAAGAACTCCCGGCCGATGCGCAGCG
>JAURJO010000328.1 GCA_030832235.1 Verrucomicrobiota bacterium | reverse complement strand
GATCCGCACACCCGACTTCCATCGCATCACCGACGCCTTCGCCCGCGGCGAGGGTCCGCAGTTGGAGTCGCTTCTCGAGGAGCCGCTGGTGATCGCAACCAACCGCCGGACGATCGTCCCCAAGACGCTCTCCCAAAAACTCTATCTCCAATCGATGCTCGAGCATCCGGTCGTCTTCGGCATCGGCCCCGCCGGCACCGGTAAAACCTACCTCGCGATGGCCGCCGCGGTGAACGCGCTGCTCCAAAACCAAGTGGAACGCGTCATCCTCACGCGGCCGGCGGTCGAGGCGGGGGAGGCCCTCGGGTTCCTGCCCGGCGATCTCCGGGAGAAAATCCTGCCGTACCTGCGGCCGCTCTACGACGCGCTGCACGACATGCTCGACGCCGAGGATGTCGCCCGCCTGAGCGAGAAGGGCGTCATCGAGATCGCCCCGCTCGCGTACATGCGCGGCCGCACCCTCACCCGCGCGTTCGTCGTCCTCGACGAGGCCCAGAACACGACATCGGAGCAGATGATGATGTTCCTCACGCGTCTCGGCGAGGAGTCGCGGATGGTTGTCACCGGCGACATCACCCAGATCGACCTCCCCCGCGCCAAGCAGAGCGGACTCGCCGAGGTGCGCCACATCCTTGGCGACATCCCGGGGATCGATTTCCACACCTTCAGCGGCGCCGACGTTGTCCGACACCCGCTGGTCGCCCGCATCATCGAGGCCTACGAGGCCTATCGCAGTCCGATGACGCGGACTCCGCCGGAACCGGGCAAACCCTGAGCCATGTCGGTCCGCAACCAGCTCCGCCTCCTCCTCGGTGGCCTCGGGGCCGGCCGCTCCGCCCGCCCGGCGTCGCGCTCGGCGATGGGAGAATTCCTCGAGCGCAGCCGCCTCGTGGGGGTACTCATCTTCATCGTCACGGTGACGGCGATCGTCGTCATCAGTTCCGCCGGACTGACCACACTCGACGCGCCGCTGCTGCCCAACCAGACGGCCACGACACGCGTCTCGGCGCAGGCATCCTTCGACTACGAGAGCGCCGAGCGCACGCGCGCCGCCCGAGAACAACTGCGCAACCGTGTTCCCCCGGTTTACAAACTCGACACCGAGCCCCTCCGCCGGTTCGGGGCCGCCGCGCGCATGCTGCTCACGCAGCTAGCCGCGTTCGAGCAAGCTCGCCCCGGAACCACGGAGCCGATCCTCACCCATCGCTCGGAACTCGCGGCGATCGCCGATACCTTCAACTCCCACGGCTCCTACCACGCCACGCCCGAGGACATAGGGTCGGTCCTGGCCGCGGGTGACACGCGCGCCCGCGCCGCTATTTTCGAAAACGGCCTCGCCACGCTGCGCGATCTCTACGCGCAAGGCATCGCGGATTCGTCGCTCTCGACTCCCGATCCCGGCTCCGCGCTCGCCTTCGAACTCGCGCGCCAGGGCGGTGGATTCGCCCAGCGGCCGGTCCACTCCATGGAGGATGCCCTCACCGTTCTCCGCGTGAGCCTCGGCTCGGAGCAGACGCCCCGCACCTCGACCCAGGCGGTTTTTCGTCTCTTCCGCTTCGGCCTCTCACCCAATCTTGTTTTCGACCGCACCGCCACCGCCACGCGTCAGAATGCGGCCGCCAAAGCAGTGCAGCCGGTCACCGTGAAAGTGCCGCGCGGGCAAACGTTGGTCGAGGCCGGCGACCGCGTGACACCCGACGTCTACGAGGCGCTGATCGCCCATCGCCGCTATCTACGCGAGCACTCCGAGGTCGACACGGAGGAGGGACTGACCCTCTTCGGTCGCGTCCTCCTCGTGCTGGCGATGGTCATCGCCTCGCTGATCTACATCCGCATCGAGGACCCCGAGACCCTGCGCAGCAACGTGCGCTGCGGCCTCCTCGCCCTCGTGGTCATCGGCAACCTCGCCTTGGTGCGCGCCAATTACTCGCTGGGCGGCGCCGAGTTCTTCCTGCGCGACGAAGCCTGGGCGTCCACCCTGCCCTACGTCGCGCCGACCGCCTTCGCGCCGCTGATCGTCGCCATCCTGATCGACGCCGGCTCCGGCATTTTCATGGCGCTCTTCGTGTCGATCTTCACGGGCGTCATCTACGGCAACCGCCTCGATCTGCTGGTGCTCACGTTCCTCGCGTCGCTCGTCGCGATCTACTTCGGCCGCGACGCTCGTCGCCGCGGCCGGCTGGTGCGTGCCGCCGGCATGGGCGGGCTCACCGTCGCCGCGTTCGCCGCCCTCATCGGCTTCGCTGACCGCACGCCTCTGGAGACTCTCCTCCGCCAGATGGCCGCCAGCCTCGGCACCGGCGTCCTCACCGGCATCGGGGTCGTCGGCCTGCTGCCCGTGCTCGAATCACTCTTCAAGCGCACGACCGACATCACGCTGCTTGAGCTCACCGACTACAACCACCCGCTCCTCCGCCGCATGCAGCTGGAAGCGCCGGGCACCTACCATCATTCGCTCGTAGTCGCGCAACTTTCGGAAAACGCCGCCAACGCGATCGGCGCCAACCCGCTGATCGCCCGCGTCTGCGCCCTGTTCCACGACGTCGGCAAGACCCTTCAGCCGCAGTACTTCGCCGAGAACCAGCGCGACCGCTCCAACCCGCACGACCAGCTGACGCCCGTCGAATCCGCGCGCCTGATCAAGGCCCACGTGAACGACGGCGTGGATCTGGCGCAGGGTCACAATCTCCCGCGCGCGGTGGTCGACGCCATCCGCCAGCACCACGGCACGTCGCTGGTGCGTTACTTTTACGACCGAGCCGTCGAGGAGACGCGCGGCGGCCCGGCCCGCGGACGCGGCGCCCGCCGGGAGGCGGCCGAGGCGGCCAAAGCGGCGGCGACCCGTCCCGTCGACGAGGCGGCGTTCCGTTACGAGGGCCCGAAGCCGCAGTCGCGCGAGGCCGCCATCATCTCGCTCGCCGACGGCGTCGAGGCCGCCTCACGCTCCTTGAAGCAATTCGGCGCCGAGGAATTGCAGCAGATCATCACCCGGATCGTCGGCGAACGCATCGCCGAAGGGCAACTGGACGAGTCCCCGCTCACGCTTGAGGAGATCACACGCATCCGGAACAGCTTTCAGTTCACGCTGCTCAACATGCTGCACGCGCGAATCGCCTACCCGACGCCGGAAAAACCGGCCGCCGAGGCCGGCGCCTGAGCCCATGCCGGCGCGCCTCCCGCCGCGATCCGTCGCGGTCGCCAACCGCCACCCTCGCCTGCGCGTGCCCACCGGCTCCGTCGAGCGGCTGGTGGCTGTTCTCGATGAACACGCCGCGCGCCTCGCGCCGCGCGGATCAACCATGCCCGATGGCGAACTCTCCGTCGTTTTTCTCGACGATCCGGCGCTGGCCAAGCTGCACGCCGACTTCCTGCGCGACCCCTCCACCACGGATGTGATCACCTTCGAGGGCATGCCCGCGCTCGGCGTCGCCGGGGAAATCTGCGTCTCCGCCGACACCGCGTTCACGTACGCACGCGAACACGACCGCGAGTTCGCCGCCGAACTCGCCCTCTACGTCGTGCACGGCTGGCTGCACCTCGCCGGACACGACGACCTCGAGCCCCGGCGGAAGCGAGCGATGCGCCGAGCCGAGGCGCGCGCGATGCGGCTCCTGTCCGAGGCCGGAGCTTTGCCTCGGTTCGTTTTCGCGACCAGCCGGCGGCACCACTGAGTGTCTCGCGACCGTCGAGGTGCGCGGAAGAAATTCTCCCCAACACCTGGACGGACTCGCGGGCTGATCGCGATAGTTGTCCGCCGGAACTTTCCGCGGATGCGGGGGGCGCTGTTCCTACTGGCGAAGTGAAAATTTCGAGCCAGCCTTCCGGCATGCTCGTCATCCGCAGAATGGTAGACCGCCGGCGTGCCTACACCGCACTGCTGCTGCCGGGCGAGCCTCCGCGGATTTTCCCGACAACCGACCAAGAGCACGCGCGCATCCTGCAGATCTACAAACAGGACCGGGCGCACGAGGGGATTTGCAACGACTTCTCCGACTTCGGCCTCGAATCGCCACCGGCCAAGGCGCCGCGGAAGCCGGATTAGCTCAGAACCCATGCCCAACGTCCGTCCTCATGCCCTGGTCACCGGAGCCTCGCGCGGCATCGGAGCCGCCATCGCGCGGGCGCTCGCCGCGCGCGGCTGCCGCGTCGCCGTCCATTGCAACCGCCGGCGTGATCTCGGCGAGGAAGTGCGCGGAGGACTTCCGGGAGACGGGCATCGGTTGATCGAGGCGGACCTCGCGACGGAGGACGGAGTCGACCGGGCTTGGAGTGAGACGCTTGGTTCGTTCGGTCGGGTCGACATCCTGGTCAACAACGCCGGGGTCTTCACCGAGCACCCGCCACTGGCGACGCCGCCGGACACATGGCGCGAGGCATGGCGGTCAACGCTCGCGGCCAACCTGCTGGGTCCAGCTCACCTGAGCCACCTCGCCGCGCGATCCATGACCGCCGCGGGCGGAGGACGCATCGTGAACATTTCCTCGCGCGGGGCATTCCGCGGCGAACCCGACGCGCCGGCCTACGGCGCGAGCAAGGCGGGGCTCAACGCCCTCAGCCAATCCCTCGCGAAGGCGCTGGCTCCGCACAAAGTGACCGTGCTCTGCATCGCGCCCGGCTGGGTGGAGACGGACATGGCGACCGAACATCTTCACGGTGAAAAAGGAACGGAGCTGCTGGCCCAGCATCCCTTGGGACGCGTGGCCACCGCGGAGGAAATCGCCCGGACGGCAGTCTTCTGCGCGTTGGACGCACCTGAGACCATGACCGGCGCCGTGATCGACGTGAACGGTGCGAGCTATCTACGAACCTGATCGAATTCGCTGCGCCAACCAGAGAGGGGCGGAAGCAATCGTCAGCTTGATCAGCGGAGACGCAGAAAAAACCAGCCGGCGATGAGGGCCATGCCGGCGTTGGGTAGCCAGGCGGCAACCGCGGGCTCGACGGCGCCGCGCGTGGCCAGCGACGTAGCCACGGTACTGAGCACGTAGTAAAGAAAGAAGAGCCCGATCGACTTCGAAACGCCGACGGCCGGGTTGACCCGCACCCCCGTAACCGCGAAGGGAATCGCGATCGCGATGACGATTAGCGGGCCCACTACGCCCGCGATCAAACCGTGGTATTCCACCGCGTAGGCGGCCAGTTTCGGGCTGCCCTCCTTTTCCAGCTGGGCGATCAGCTCGCGTAGTTCCCAGAGCGAGAGTCGCGTCGCCTTGCGGTCGATCAGAAGCATCAGCTCCGGGTCCTCCCGGTAGCCGGCCGCGAGTTTCTCCAAGAACGGCGTGGAGCTGGTCTGCTCACCCGACTCCACATCAAACGCCATCTCCCGACCGCGCTGAAAAACCCATCCTCCCCGATTCGCATCGAACCAAGCCTCAGCCGCCACGATCCGCAGCCGCTCGCGGCGCAGCGCGTCCAACTCTGACACCGAAACTCCGTAACCCCTCATCGTTCCCTTGGCAAAACGGTTGAAGAACCACACCCGACGCGCGTCGGGATTGTCGAATGCCACGCTATGGACGGCGCCGATGCGGTCCGCCGGCAGCGCCCGCGCATTCTGCCCCCGGAACTCAAGGTCCTCCTTGATCGCCCGCGACTCCTCGACCGACCACGGCACGACCTCGGTGTTAAGCCACCACGAGAGCCCGCAGCAGACCAACCCCACGGCCCAGACCGGGGCCATCATCCGCCCGAAGCCCACGCCCGCCGCGCGCAACGCGGTGAGCTCGTTCGACCGGTGCAACCGGCCCAGCGTGTAAAGCAGCGAGACCAACAGGGCCAACGGCAGCACCGACGCGAGAAAACTCGGCAGACGCACGGCCACGTAACGCGCCAGCAGAGCCGATCCGGCACCCAACTCACTGAGCGCGCGGAAATCATCGTAGAGTACCTGCACCAAAAGCAGGCCGATGGTCGCCGCCAGCACCAGCGCGAGGATCTGCAGCCACTCGCGCAGGAGATAACGGTCAAAGGTGCTCACGCGCGGCGAATTGAACGACCCTCCCCCGCCGCGGAAAGCACAAACCCAGCCGCCCCGCCTCCACGTTCGCGGCGATCGGTTTGCCACGGGCGCTTTTCCTGCTCTCCTCCCGCCATGCGTCTCCCCCAATCCCCCCTTCTCTTCGCCGCACTCGCCCTCCTCGCCGCCGCCCTTCGCGCCGCGGAACCGCCGCCGATCAAGGTCGGCGAGTTCGCCTCGCTCACCGGCAAGGAGGCCGCGTTCGGGCAGTCTTCGCATAAGGGCACCCTGCTCGCCGTCGAGGAGATCAACGCCGCCGGCGGCGTGCTCGGCCGGAAGATCCAGCTCATCACCGAGGACAACCAGTCCAAGGCCGGCGAGTCCGCGACCATCGCCAAGAAGCTCATCTCGCGCGACAAGGTCGTAGCGCTCATCGGCGAGGTCGCCTCGATGCGCTCCCTAGAGGCCGCTCCCATCGCCCAGCAGTCCCGCATCCCGATGATCTCGCCGTCCTCGACCAACCCGAAGGTCACCGAGATCGGCAACTACGTGTTCCGCGTCTGCTTCATCGATCCGTTCCAAGGCGTCGTCATGGCCAAGTTCGCCCGCAACACGCTCAAGCTGAAGCGGGTCGCCGTGCTGACGTCCGTTTCCTCCGCCTACAGCGTCGGCCTCGCCAAGTACTTCAAGGAACGCTTCGTCCAGGATGGTGGCGTCATCGCCCTCGAGCAGCGCTTCACCGAGGGCGACAAGGACTTCAAGGCCCAGCTCACCGCCATCAAGGCCGCCAACGTCGACGGTATCTTCCTGCCGGGCTACTACACCGAGGCCGCGCTCGTCTGTAAACAGGCCCGCGACCTTGGGATGAATCTCCCGCTCTTCGGCGGCGACGGCTGGGAGGCCCCGCAGCTCATCAGCATCGGAGGGGCGGCGGTCGAGGGAACGTATTACTCCACCCACTACTCGCCCGAGAACAAATCCCCGGCGGTCTCAGGCTTCGTCGAGCGCTTCCGGAAGCGCTGGAACAATGAGGTTCCGGACGCCATGGCCGCGCTCGGCTACGACGCCGCGATGGTGCTCGCCGACGCCATCAAGCGCGCCGGCACCACCGACAGCGCCAAGCTGCGCGACGCCCTCGCCGCCACGAAAAACCTCCCCGGCGTCACCGGCGACACCACCCTCGACGCCCAACGCAACGCCTCCAAGGCGGCCGTGGTGATCGCGGTGAAGGACGGGCAGTTCAAGTTCCTCGAGACGGTCGCGCCCTGAGCGACGCGTGCGGCACCCACCCCCAAGGGTGGGACCTTTTGCACGTCGCATACCTTCCGGGGGTCAAAGGATGGGTGGCTCCCAAACTCGCCCGTGCAGCCGGCAACAGGCTGACCGCAACCGATCGCTTCCTCAGGCTACCGTCCATCCCCCAGCCGGGCGAGTTCAGTCCGGGCCAGCACGTGTTCCGCGAGGCGTTCCTCGCTGGCGAGTCCGAGCTTCAGGTCCACGGCGATGGCACGCTGGAGAAACGCGCGGGCCTGCGTGCGGTCCCCGCGGCCCAGGTACTTCAGGCCAATATGGTAGCATGCCCCGCAGGTGCGGCGGGCGACGGTGGTGGCGTCCCCCGATCCGATGCCGGCCATCAGCTCCGCCTCGGACACCTCGTCCTCGAGAAACCCGCCCAGCAGCCGGATCCAGGCCGCATCCACTCGCGCCTCGATGGTGGCGAGCGACGGGCCACGGTCGGTTCGCCCCAGCCGGTGCAGGAGGTGGCGGCGGAAGAAGCGGTTCTTGGCGGGAAAGTCAGCGACGGTGGCGTGGCTGCGATCGAAGTCGGCGACCGCCGCTTCCCACTCACCCTGAGCCTGCCGGGCAACCCCCCGGAGGGTCAGGGCCAGGCTGACGGTGGCAGCTAGGGGTTGGAGTTCGACCACGCGATCGAAGTCCGCGATCGCGTCCCCATAAAGCTCGAGCATCAGCGCCATCGTGCCGCGCCGCAGGTAGCCGGAAGCTTCCGCGGGCCTTTGCCGGATCGCCTCCGTGTAGCCAGCGTGGGCGCCAGCGAAATCGCCCTTCATCTGCTTCTCCAGTAACACGCGCTGCAGCAGGGGCGCCTCCGCCTTGCGGGCGCTGGCGAGCTGGCGTGCGGCGTCGGCTGCGGTGGCGGCGCCGTCCGCGGGCGTCCGCGCCGGTGCTGGGCTGGCGGATGGGCGGCGGCCACTTTCAGCCTGGGCGGCGATGGCATCGGGGTAGCCGGGACGCAGTTCGAGCGCCCGGGCAAAGTCGGCCCGAGCCAGCTCCGGCCGGTCGAACCGCTGGTGGATGCGACCCCGCTCCAGGTAGGCTTCGGCCAGGGTGGGATCGAGTTCGATCGCTGAGGACAGCTGGGGGAGGGCACCGCGGCGGTCGGGATTGGCCATCACCAGCGCGAACTGCAGCCGGGCGGCTTGGCGGGCCATGGCGCGGTCGGACTCCGCGCCCACGGTGTCGCCGGCCGCTTGCCTCGCCTCCGCGCGGTCGCGGAACCATTCTCCCGCTTGGGGTCTTTCCACCGTGATGAGG